>CAMLSI010000117.1 GCA_946482585.1 uncultured Lysobacteraceae bacterium | reverse complement strand
TGGTCGCCATCGGCGAGCGCAAGACTGTCGGGTTCCGGATCGCTGTTCCGGGTCGCTTCGCCGCCTCGATCGTGCGCTCGCTACCGCGAGCACATGTATCGCGAGGACACGCTGCCGGGAACGCGGCGAAACCTTCACTTCGGCCGCCGCTTCGCCGGAAACCCGGCCTTCGGCGTCAGTGTCGACATGTCCCACTCGCTCTCGTCGAACGCGCGATACGTGGCACCGTCGGTCGGATAGCCGCCGACTTCGGCTTCGCTGTCGATGATCCTGCCGCGGCCCTCGACGGTGTCGGCGACGATGCGCGCGTCGATGCCGTCGCGGTCCCAGGGGCGGGCGCCGACGTCTTCGAGCACGGCGTCCTGCACCGCGCTCGCGGCGAGCGGCGCGACGCCGTAGGGCAGGGGGCGTGGAGTTTTCAGCAATGTCCACTTTGCCGGCGTCGTCGTGTAGCGGCCGAGCTCGGGCAGCGGCCGGCCGAGACGATCGACGGCGATGTTGTCGCGCAGATAAAGGTCGATGTCGCCTGAGCCGCCGAGCATGAACAGCGCGACATCGTCCGGCGTCGACGGTCCGGCGCGCAGGACGTTGCCGATGAGGCCCAGAGAGCCGGTCTGGCGCGGATGGTCGCCCCATTCCTCGTGAATCAGGTTGTAGTGCACGGCGCGCGGGCCCGGGTCGTAGATCAGGTTGTTCACCATGAGTCCGCGCGCGCCGCCCTTGAACAGCGCGCTGCGCTCGTAGTTGTGCGCGTAGAGATTGCCGACGATGAGGATGTCGCTGACGTTGTCGTGGATCAGCGAGCCTTTGGAGTGCTCGCCCTTGGCATGCGTCGACTTCGCGAGGCCTTCGGCGATCAGGTTGTTGCTGAAGGTGATCCGGTGCGACACGGCATCGCGCCAGGCATCCGGCGTGTCGCCGATGAAGCGTGCGCCCGACGCGGACAGGTTCTCGTCGGTGGCCCAGGTCAGGCTGCAGTGATCGACGATGACGTCGCGCGCGCCGGTCAGCGTGGACAGCGCGTCCACGTCCCAGTGAGCGCCTTTCTGCACGCCGGCTTCGCCGGGGCGGATGCGGATGTGGCGCAGGATCACGTCATGCGTCGCGATGTCGATGCCGCCGCGGATCAGGGTGATGCCGGGCGACGGCGCGGTCTGGCCCGCAACGGTCAGGAACGGTTCGCGGATCGTGACCTCGCTGCGGCCGAGATCGATGACGCCGCCGACCTCGAAGACGACGATGCGCGGTCCCGGCGTGTTCAGCGCTTCGGTCAGGGAGCCGGGCCCATTGGCTTTCAGCGTGGTCACGCGGATCACCTTGCCGCCGCGGCCACCCGGCGTCATCGCGGCCCACCCCTGCGCGCCCGGAAAGGCCGGCGTGTCGGCAGCGATGGCGGCGGCCGGCAGCAGGACGGCGAGCATGAGCAGGCAAGCCGCCGTGCGGCGGGGCAGGGCGCGAGCGAAGCGGTTCGCCATGACGTTCTGATCTCCTCGAGGGTTTGCGGATTGAACCCGAATCGCGGCCGTGGGGCACGGTCGCATTGTAAATGACACCGGTTTCCTTTATACAGCCCTTGCGCCCCATCCGGCGCCGGGTTCTGCCGTACGGCCGACCTCGGCGCCGCATCCGCCGACGAGGAGAGGCATGAGTGAATCGCTGGCCATGAGCGAGAATTCCCGTACCGACGCGATTGCGGGCGCGCTCGTCGACGCCCGTCTCGCGGCGAAGGCGCTCGCGCGTTTTCCGTTCGGGCTGCCGTTCGATCTCGAACAGGCCTACCGGTGTCAGGACGCCGTGATCGCGCGCTGGCCGGGGCGCGTCGCCGGGTGGAAAGTCGGCTACATCGCGCCCGAGCGCCGCGACGCGAGCGGCGATCCGCGCCTGATCGGGCCGATCTTTGCCGGCAACGTTTCGTACCTGGCCGGGGACAGCGGCGAGTTCGGCGTGATCGCCGGCGGGTTCGCCGCAGTCGAGGCCGAATTCGTGTTCCGGCTCGCACGCGACATCGCGCCGCGCGCACAGGCGTGGACGGCGGCCGACGCAGCGGCCGAAGTCGCGGCGCTGCATATCGGCGTCGAACTCGCCGGCAGCCCGCTCGCGGACATCAACGTGCTCGGTCCCTGCGCGGTCGTGGCCGACTGCGGCAACAACGCGGGCCTGCTGCTGGGGCCCGAGATCGCGAACTGGCAGGATTGCGCGATGGAAGCGCTCACCTGCAGCACCTGGATCGACGGCGCGCTCGCCGGTCGCGGCGGCGCGGCGACGCTCGCCGGCGGACCACTCGCAGCGCTCGCGTTCGCGCTGTCGCGCAACGCGCGCCGCGGGCGCGGTTTCGTGGCCGGCGACCTGATCACGACCGGCGCGGCGACCGGCATTCACGACATCGTCGCCGGTCAGTCGGCGACGGTCGATTTCGGCATCCATGGGCGGCTGCATTGCCGCGCCGTGGCCAGGAGCAAAGCATGACCACGCGGCGGCAATTCCTCGGTGCGGCGGCGCTGACCCTGGGCACGGCCGCGACCGGATTGCGCGCCGCGCCGACGCGCATCGATCTCGCCGCGACTGACGTGCACGTGCGCGGCTATCCGACGGTCGAAGCCTTGCGCTGGATCGGCGAGCAGCTCGAGCGCGAGACCGAAGGGCGTCTCGGCGTACGGCTCTATCACTCGGGGCAGCTCGGCCGCGAATCGGACCTCATCGATCTCGCGCGCTTCGGCGCGATCGACATCGCCCGCGTCAACATGGCCGCGCTCAACAATCCATTCCCGGCCACGCGCGTGCTGTGCCTGCCCTACGTGTTCGACGACACCGCGCACATGCGCCGTGCGCTCGACGGCGCGGTCGGCCAGGAAATCCTCGGACATTTCGCCGATCGCGATCTCGTCGGCCTCGCGTTCTACGACTCGGGCGCGCGCTGCGTCTACAACACCAAGCGGCCCATCGTGACGCCGGACGACCTGCACGGTCTGAAGATCCGCGTCCCGCCGTCGGACATCTTCATGCACCTGATACGCGCACTCGGCGCGAACCCGACGCCGCTGCCCTACGGCGAAGTCTATTCGGCGCTGCAGACGCACCTGATCGACGGCGCGGAGAACAACTGGCAGAGTTTCCACACGACGCGGCAGTTCGAAGCCGCGCGCTACTGGTCCTACAGCGGGCATTCGTATTCGCCGGAAGCGCTGCTGCTGTCGCGGCGCCGCTTCGACGCGCTGCGTCCGGACGACCGCGAACGCCTGCTCGACATCGCGCGGCGTTCGGTCGCCTACATGCGCTCGCTCTGGGACGAATCCGAGCGTAGCGCGCGCGAATTCGTGCTCGCGCACGGCGTGCAGGCCAATGCCGTGGACCGTACCGCGTTCGAACGCGCGGCCGCACCCGTGGTCGCACGCTATCGCGACGACCCCGAGGTCGACCGCTACTGGCGCGGCATACGCGCGCTGTCGGACGCCGGAACCTGAGTGACGTCGACGGCGCAGGCCTCTGCGCCGCGAGCGACATCACGACACGATACGACGAGCTGCGACCACGCGGCCGCGACGAAACGGGAGGAAGGATGCAGGGCGAGATCGATTCCGGGTTGTTGCCGCGCGGCGCGCGTCTGGCGCTGCTGATCGCGGGCATGGCACTCGTCACGCTGGCGGCGGTGCAGGCGTGGCAGGTGGTTGCGCGTTACCTGCTCAACGATTCGCCGGGCTGGACCGAGCCGCTGTCGCTGCTGCTGCTCAACACGGCGATGAGTCTCGGTGCCGCGGCGGCCGTGCATCAGCGCGCGCATTTCGGCTTTCCGCTGCTCGTGCACCTGGCGCCGCCGCCGCTGCGGCGCGCGCTCGAGGTGCTGTCGTCGCTGCTCGTCGCGGGACTCGGCGCCACGCTCGCGATAGGCGGCGTCACCCTGCTTTTCGACGGCTGGAGCGTGCGCATGGCCGGCACGGTACTGCCGCAGGGACTGATGTTCCTGCCGCTGTCGGTCGGCGGCGCGCTGATGGTGGCGTTCGCGTTGGCGCAGCTGGCGCCGCGCACGACGAAGGCGGAGTCGCACTGATGGCCGCGATGCTGCTGTTCGGCGTATTCCTGCTGTTGCTGCTGACCGGCGTGCCGGTCGCGTTCGCATTGCTCGGCGCGTCGCTGACGACCTTGCTCTACATCGGCATGCCCGCGCTCGTGCTCGTGCAGCAGACCGTTTCCGGCGCGAGCGCGGCATCGCTGATCGCGATTCCACTGTTCATCTTCGCCGGCGAAATCATGCTGCGCGGCGGCATCTCCGAACGCCTGATCGCGCTCGCGAGTTCGCTGGTCGGGCACCTGCGCGGCGGCCTCGGCCAGGTCAGCGTGCTGTCGTCGCTGTTCTTCGGCGGCGTGTCGGGCTCGGCCATCGCCGACGTCTCGGCGATCGGCGGCGCGATGATTCCGCAGATGGTGCAGCGCGGCTTCGATCGCGACTTCGCCGTGAACGTGACGATGACCGCGGCGCTGGTCGCGCTGCTCGTGCCGCCGTCGCACAACCTGATTCTCTATTCGGCCGCGGCCGGCGGCGGCATTTCGATCGCCGACCTGTTCGCCGCCGGCGTGATTCCCGCGCTGCTGCTGACCGCGACGGTGATGCTGACAGCCTGGGTCATCGCCAAGCGCCGCGGCTATGCGGTCGAGGCGTTCCCGGGATTCGGTGCGGTGCTGCGTCGTCTCGTCGCCGCGCTGCCGGGCCTGTTGCTCGTCGCGCTGATCTTCGTCGGCATCCGTGCCGGCATTTTTACCGCGGTCGAAAGCGCCGCGATCGCTGTCTGCTATGCGCTGCTCGTGACCAGCGTGCTGTATCGCCAGGTATCGCGCGCGGACTTCGTCGCGACCATGGTCCATGCGGCGCGCACCACCGGCATGATCCTGTTCGTCATCGCGTCGGCGGCCTGCTTCGGCTGGCTGCTCGCCTATCTGCAAGTGCCGGCCCAGGCAGTCGCGCTGCTGACCGGCATCGATGCGAGTCCGCAGCTGCTGTTGCTGCTCATGATCCTGATCCTGCTCGTGCTCGGCACGTTCATGGATCTCGCGCCGCTGATCATCATCTGCACACCGATCTTCCTGCCGGTGGCGAAAGCCATCGGCGTGGATCCCGTGCATTTCGGCGTGATCCTGATCCTCAAAGGCGGCATCGGCCTGATCACGCCGCCGCTGGGATCGGTGCTGTTCGTCGGCACCGCCATCGGCAAGATCAGCATCGGCGAGGCACTGCGCTCGATCTGGCCGTTCTATCTCGCCTCGCTGGCCGTGCTCATGATCGTCGCCTTCGTACCGGAGCTGTCGCTGTGGCTGCCGCGCGTACTGAAGTAGGGCAGGCGTGCGCGGCGCGGGCTAGAATCGCGTCCGCCACGTTTCTGACGGACGCCCCTGCATGACCCGACGTTCCCGCGATGCGAGCACCGAGCCGAATTCGCCGCCCGTGCGCGGCGGTACGATCAACGACATCGCGCGCCTCGCCGGCGTCTCGAAGAAAACCGTCTCGCGCGTGATCAACCGCTCGCCGCTGGTCCAGCAGGAAACGCGCGAGAAGATCGAAGCGCTGATCCGCGAGGTCGGCTACGTGCCCGACCCGATGGCGCGCGGGCTCGCGTTCCGCAAGTCGTTCCTGATCGGCATGGTCTACGACAACCCGAACGCGCAGTACATCGTCAACATGCAGGAAGGCGCGCTGGCGAGCCTGCGCGGCTCGGGCTTCGAGCTCGTCGTGCATCCCTGCGACAGCAAGAGCGAGGACTACATCGACGGGGTGCGCCATTTCGTGCTGCAGCACCGCCTGCACGGCGTGATCCTCGTGCCGCGCGTGTCCGAAGACGGCGCGCTCGTGGAGATGCTACAGCAGGCCGGCTGTCGCTATGCGCGCATCGCGGCGGTGTCGCTCGACGAGCCCGCACGCATGATCGCGACGAACGACCGGCTCGGCGCGGTCGAGGTCGCGAACTACCTCGAATCGCTCGGGCACCGGCAGATCGGCCTGATCACGGGTCCGCAGCGCTATTTGTCCACACGTGAACGCGGCGCCGGCTTCCTGCAGGCGCTGGCGCGGCGCGGCATCGAGCTGCCGACCGACTACGTGATCGAGGGTGGCTATACCTTCGAATCCGGCGTCGCCTGCGCCGAGCGCCTGCTCGCGCTCGATCCGCGACCGACCGCGATCTTCACGCTCAACGACGAGATGGCCGCCGGCGTCTACAAGGCCGCGTTCAAGATCGGCCTCTCGATTCCCGACGACCTCTCGGTAGTCGGCTTCGACGACTCGCCGCTGGCGTCGCGCCTGTGGCCGTCGCTGAGTTCCGTGCGCCTGCCGATCCGCGACATGGGCTCGTTCGCCGCGGCGATGCTGCTGGCGGGCGAGGATGCCGGCGCGCGCGCCGCGCCGGTCATCGCGCCGCACCTCGTCGTGCGCGAGTCCTGCCAGCCGCCGCGCGGCTGAGCGCGCGCCGGCGCCGCGCGGCGCCGGTCAGAGGTCTTCCATGCGCAGGTCGCTCAAGGTCTCGACCGGGTTGGTCAGGCGCACGCGCAGCGACAGGTCGGTGCGCGAGTCGGCGTGGTCGAGCGCTTCGGCCAGGCTGATCCGGCCCATCGCATAGAGGCGGTACAGCGCTTCGTCGAAGGTCTGCATGCCGATGTTGACGCCTTGCTTCATGGCTTCCTTGAGCTGGTCGATCTCGCCCTTCTCGATGAGGTCGGCGACGTAGGCCGTGTGCAGCAGCAGTTCCACGGCCGGGACGCGCTTGCCGTCGAGGCCCCGGACCAGACGCATCGCGACGACCGCCTGCAGGTTCAGCGACAGGTCGATCAGCAGCTGGTGGCGGGCCGAATCCGGGAAGAAGTTGATGATGCGATCCAGGGTCTGGTTCGCGTTGTTGGCGTGCAGGGTCGACAGGCAGAGGTGGCCGGTCTCCGCGTAGGCAATCGCATGCTTCATGGTCTCGCGGTCGCGGATCTCGCCGATCAGGATCACGTCGGGCGCTTCGCGCATCGCGTTCTTCAGCGCGTTCTCGTAGGACAGCGTGTCGAGCCCGATCTCGCGCTGGTCGACGACCGACTTGTCGTGGCGATGGATGAATTCGATCGGCTCCTCGATGGTCAGTATGTGACCGGTGCGCTGGTGGTTGCGGTAGTCGATCATCGACGCGAGGGTCGTCGACTTGCCCGAGCCGGTGCTGCCGACGACGAGCACGAGCCCGCGCGGCAGCATGATCAGGTCCTTGAGCCGGGGCGGCAGCGACAGCTGCTCGAGGGTCGGGATGTCGCTGCTGATGTAGCGCACGGCGATCGCGACCGTGTCGCGCTGCCGGTAGACGTTGACGCGGAAGCGGCTGCCGTCGGCCAGCGCGACGGCCAGGTTCATTTCCAGGGTCGCCTCGTATTCCTTCTGCTGCTTCTCGCTCATGATCGAGTAGGCCATGCCGCGCACGTCCTCGGCAGCCAGCGGGTTCTCGCCCAGATGCACGGTCTCGCCCTCGATCTTGATCGACGGCGGCGCGCCGGCGCTGAGGAAACAGTCCGACGCCTTCTTGCGCGCCATCAGCTGCATGTAGCTCGTCAATTCGGGCATGTCGTCACTCCAGCCGTGTCAGGTAGGCCTCGTGCAGCGGGATCTCGTGATGGCGGGCCAGGCCGACCGCATGGGCGGTCAGCGCGACCATGCCGTCGCGCAGCGCCTGTTCCTGCAGCGCGGCTTCGTCCAGATCGGCCGTGATCAGCCGGCGCAGCGCCGGCGTCGCGACGAGGTATTCGTAGGTCATGCGGCGTCCGGCGATGCCGGTGCCGGCGCAATGCCGGCAGCCGGCGCCGCGCAGGAAGACTTCCTCGGGCCCGATGCCGAGCAGCTCGCGCACGTGCGGGTCGGGCGCCTCGGGCACGCGACAGTAGACGCAGTTGCGCCGGACCAGACGCTGCGCGAGCACGCCGAGCAGGGTCGCGCGCAGCAGATAGGCCGGTATGCCCATCTCGAGCAGCCGCGAAACCGTGGCGACGGCGGAGTTGGTGTGCAGGGTCGACAGCAGCAGGTGGCCGGTCTGCGCGCTTTCCACGGCGATGCGCGCGGTTTCCTCGTCGCGGATCTCGCCGACCATGATCACGTCCGGATCGTGGCGCAGGATGTTGCGCAGCGCCTTGGCGAAAGTCATGCCGATATCGGCGTTGATCGGGATCTGGGTGATGCCCGGCACGTGGAACTCGACGGGGTTCTCCACCGTGATGATGTTGAGATTGCGGCGCACGACGGCGTTGAGCGCCGCGTACAGGGTCGTGCTCTTGCCCGAGCCGGTGGGCCCGGTCACGAGCAGCATGCCGTGGCTGCGCTCCAGCGCGTCGCCGAGATGGCGCTGGTCGGCCGCCGACAGCCCGATCTCGCCGATGTCGTTCGTGCCGACGCGCGACAGCAGCAGACGCATCGCGACGCTCGCGCCTTCGGCCGACGGCATGATGCTGATGCGTATGTCGATCGTGCGGCTACCGTCGCGCACGCGCAGCTGGCCGTCCTGCGGCAGGCGGTGCTCGGTGATGTCCATGACGCCGAGGATCTTGATGCGGCCGACGATGGCCGGCAGCAGCGCGCGCGAGAAGCGGCGGACCAGGGTCAGTTCGCCGTCGATGCGGAAGATCAGCTCGACATCCTTCTCGCCGGGGCGTATGTGCACGTCGGACGCGCGCCGGCGTATCGCCTCGAGCAGGATGTTGCTGACCAGCCGCACGACCGGACGGGCCGAGGACAGCGCCTCGAGTTCGTGGCGTTCGCCGATGCTTTCCGGCGCGGTGCTGGCCTCGAGCGCGGCGAAGTCCTCGCTGTCGTCGATGCGTTCGTAGCAGGCGTCGATCTTGGCCAGCAGCAGGTCTTCGGCGGCGACCTCGATGCGCAGCGAGCGGCCGGTCAGGAACTGCAGCAGCTGTTCGGTCTCGGTGTTCGTCGGCGACGCCATGGCTACGCGCAGCTGCTCGGCGGCATAGCCCAGCGGCAGCACGCAGCGGCTGCGCGCGAAATGCGCCGGAATCTCGTCGAGGATCTCGCGCGGGATCTCGGCGTCGAGCGCGGCCACCGGCAGGCCGAACTGCCGCGCGAGCGCCGCCGCGGCACGTGCAGGCCCGGCCGTCGCGCCGGCTTCGCCGGGTGCCTGGTCGCGGACGGCATCGGGGCCGTTCATCGGATGCGCCCGCCGGTGTCGCGGCGCGGCGTCAGAGGCGACGGCCCCGGTCGTCGCGTGTCGCCGGATTGTTCGCGCCCCTGATCCATGCCGTGCCCGCCGCGTTCGCTACGGCCGCAGCATACGCCGTTTCGCCGCGCGCCCGCGCTTTTGCACGATGCGGCAGTTTCCACGATTGCGTCGGCGCGGCCCCGGACGGCGCGCAGGACCGGCCGGCGCGATCGCGGACCCGCCAGCGCGCATGAGGCCGCGGGTCTGGACTAAGCGGTCGGGCGGGGCGGCGGGTGGCTGCCCCTGGGCACGAGGTGGGCGCGGCCGGCTTGATTGACACCGGTTACCAAAATCCGCCAAACCGGCTACGATGCAGACCGGATTCCCCGGAGCCTGCCATGTACCGCAAGACCTACCACGCCTGCCATCCCGACTCGATGCAGGGCGTCAGCAACGAGCAGTTGCGCGAGCGTTTCCTGATCGGTGATCTGTTCGTCGCTGACACCGTGGTCCTCAACTACATGCACTACGAACGCTTCGTGATCGGCGGCGCGGCGCCGGTGACCGGGGCGGTGGCGTTGCCCGCACAGACCGAACCGGCCTCCGCCGCGGGCAAGCCGTTCCTCGAGCGCCGCGAACTCGGCGCCGTCAACGTGGGCAAGGGCATCGGCCGCATCCACGTCGACGGGGAGATCTTCGAGCTGAAGCCGCGCGACGCGCTGTATCTGCCGATGGGCTGCGCCGACGTGCGCTTCGAATCGGTATCGGCCGACTCGCCCGCACAGTTCTATCTCGCCTCCACGCCGGCGCATGCGCGCCACGAGATCGTGCACATCTCGATCGACAAGGCCGTGCCGCTGCAGCGTGGGGCGCTCGCGACCTCGAACGAGCGCACGATCTATCAGTACATCGTGCCGACGACCTGCACGTCGTGCCAGCTGCTGCTCGGCCTCACCCTGCTCAACACCGGTTCGGTCTGGAACACCATGCCGCCACATCTGCACGATCGCCGCAGCGAGGTCTACTTCTATTTCGACCTCGGCACGAACGACCGCGTGTTCCATTTCATGGGCGAGCCCGACGCCGCGCGACATCTCGTCGTCGCGAATCACGAAGCGGTGGTCTCGCCGCCGTGGTCGATCCACATGGGCTCGGGCACGGCGAACTACGGCTTCATCTGGGCCATGGGCGGGGAAAACCTCGACTACACCGACATGGCCGTGCTCGACATCTGTCAACTCCACTAGCCGGTCGGCGAACCTCAGCAGTGTCGCTCCTGTGTAGTGCTGCTTTCTCCCACAACCCCGCCGGACGCTCGCGTCACGAGCGTCCGGCCGCCCCCTTGACTCACGGGGGCTCCAGGCCGGCCGTGTCCAGAGCTTTCCAATGATCGAATCACCAGACGCGAGGTACGCATGAGCCATCCGTTCGATCTCGCCGGCCGCGTCGCGCTCGTGACCGGAGCGAATACCGGCCTCGGTCAGGCCATGGCGGTCGCGCTCGCGCAGGCCGGAGCCGACATCGCCGCGATCGGCCGCTCGGCGCCGGACGAGACCGCGGCGGCGGTCGACGCCTGCGGCCGTCGCCTCAGCTGGATAGAAACCGGCCTCGACGACATCGCAGGACTCGGTACTGCGGTCGCGACCGCGGTCGACCGGCTCGGCCGCGCCGACATCCTCGTCAACAACGCCGGCACGATACGCCGCAACGCCGCGCTGGATTTCAGCGAAGAGGACTGGGACGCGGTGCTCGGCGTGAATCTCAAATCGGCGTTCTTCCTCGCGCAGGCGTTCGCGCGCCATTGCGTCGCGGCCGGACAGGGCGGAAAGATCATCAACATCGCGTCGATGCTGTCGTTCCAGGGCGGCATCCGAGTCGCCTCGTATACGGCCAGCAAAAGCGGACTGCTCGGACTCACGCGCCTGCTCGCGAACGAATGGGCCGCGCAGGGCATCAATGTGAACGCGATCGCGCCGGGCTATTTCGCGACCGCGAACACGTCGGCGCTGCGTGCCGACGAGCAGCGCAATCGCGACATCCTCGCGCGCATTCCCGCCGCGCGCTGGGGCGATCCGGCCGATCTCGGCGGTGCCGCGGTGTTTCTCGCCTCGCGCGCCGCGGACTACGTGCACGGCGCGGTGCTGCCGGTCGACGGCGGCTGGCTCGCGCGCTAGCCGCATGTTCGCGCGCGCCGCACTGCTGCTCGGCTTCATCACGGCTGCGTCGGCGGCATCGGCGCAGCAGCGCCTCGTGCCGCCGCTGCGCATCGTCGTCGCCGGCGATTCGACGGCGAGCGAGTACGAGGCGGAGCGCTGGCCGCGGCGCGGCTGGGGCCAGGAATTGCCGGGCTGGTTCGATCTGTCGGTCGAGGTGCGCAATCGTGCACAAAGCGGCCGCAGCGCCCGCAGTTTCATCGAACAGGGCTGGCTCTATGACGTCGCGCGCGACCTGCGCGCCGGCGACCTGCTGTTGATCCAGTTCGGCCACAACGACGAAAAACGCGACGATCCCGCGCGCTACAACGAGCCGCAGCACGCGTTCCCGCTGTGGCTGATGCAGTACGTCGAACTCGCGCGCCGGGTCGGCGCGACGCCGGTGCTGCTGACGCCGGTCGCACGGCGGTATTTCGTGGCGGGCCGCGCGATCGACCGGCATGGACCCTACGCCGAGGCCGTGCGCGCGCTCGCACGCGAGCAGGGCGTCGCGCTCGTCGATCTCGGCGCGGCGAGTCTGCGCTGGCTGAACGGCCTCGGCGAAGACGCGTCGCGCGCGTTCTACCTGCACGTGCCCGAGCCGGGCAAGTCGGCCGCCGTGAACGCCGCGCTCAATTGGCTGGCCGCCAATCAATCGGTCGATGGC
>CAMLSI010000116.1 GCA_946482585.1 uncultured Lysobacteraceae bacterium | reverse complement strand
CGCGCGCCTTCATGATCGGCGCCGCCGACTGGTGCGACGGCGCGCTGCGCGTGCGTCAGCTCTATCTCACGGCGATGGCCGGCGAGGCGGCGATGCTCGCGATGTTCGCGGACTGGCTGCGGCCCGATACCGTGCTCGTGAGTTACAACGGCCGCAGCTACGACGCGCCGCTGCTGAGCACGCGCTATCGCCTGCAGCGAATGCCCGATCCGCTGCGCGGCCGCGCGCACGTGGATCTGCTGCATCCCGTGCGTCGCCGCTATCGCGGACGCTGGGAGAATTGCCGGCTCGCGACGATAGAGCGGCAAGTGCTGCGCATCGCGCGCGACGACGACCTGCCGGGTTCGGAAGCGCCTGCCGCGTGGCGCGGCTTCCTGCGCGAAGGACGCACCACGCCGCTCATGCGCGTGGTCGAACACAACCGCCAGGACGTGGTCACGCTCGCGCACTTGCTCGAACACCTGGACGAGAACGCGATGCCGTGGCTCGCGGGTGAGACGTAGCGCATCGCTGCGGTCGGATCGACGCAGAAGGATTCGCGCGGCTGCGGCCTCAACTGCCGGATTCCCCAAAAAGCGCCAGGACAGGATCGCGGGAGGTGGCGGGCATCCCTGCGACTGCACCGCGATCCCGTCCGGGCTGGGAAACGACAGCGCGCTTGCTCAAACGCGCTGTCGTGGCCGCGACGTGCTCCGCAACGCCTTCGTCCGGTGCGGCCGTTCCGGTCAGATGATGCGGCACTGGACGCCGCAGAGCTGGTCCTCGTGCAAGGCATCGGCGACGTGCCGCCAGGTCACACCAGAGTCCAGGTCGCCGCTGTAGAGTTCGGCATCGACCTGGATCTCGAACGTGGGCCATTCGTCGCGCGGCGTCGGCAACTGGCGCACGCGGTAATGTCCCTGAGGCATGGCCTCGAACAGGATGTTCAGCAGGGTCTCGCGCGCGATGTCCGGCTCCTGGTTGATCGCCACGGCGCGCATGCTGGTCCAGTTGAAGCCCATGGCCTTTCTCCGTCGGCCGTATCGTCGGGTATCAATGTAGCAATCCGCGCATGCCGGTCCCCACGGAATTTCCACTACGCATCAAAAGGGATTGAGCCCAAAAGGCGCATCGGGCCGACGCGCCGTCACGACGGCTTGACGAAAGGACGGCATTCCCGGGTTCGTCGTCGGCGGACGGAGCTTTGCCGGCGCACTGGCGCACTGGCGCGAGGGCGTGTGGCCGACGCCGTTTCGTGGACGGGACGGCGAATCGTCGTCGTGGACGACGATGTCGTCGCGGCGACGATGCGCGTGAGGCGCCGCGTCCTCGATCGGGTCAGTCCGGCTGCAGTGCCGGATGCGCGGCCCAGGCCGGCATCGAGCGCATGTAATCGCGCGTGCGCCGTTCGGCGGTGTCGCGCGGCAATTCGGGCTCGCGCCCCAGCAGCCATTGCACCATGCGTTCGAAGCGTTCCTCGAACGGCTGCAGGTTGCCGTTCGCGTCGACGCAATAGCGGCAGTACGCGCCGCTGTCGATGCTCATGCCGCAGCTCTCGCAGGCGTGGGTGTGGCTCATGGTTCGCTCCGGGTCGGGGGGGAAGAAGAGGCGGCCGCCACCAGCGCGCGCAGGCCGTCGACGAGTCGTTCGCGTTCCGCGCCGGTCATGCGTGCGAGCGCGGCGGCGAGCGCCTCGCGCTCGAGAACGTCGCGCGATCGCTCGAGCACCGCGCGGCCGGCGTCGGTCAGCCAGAGCAGGGTGCGGCGGCGATCGCGACCGTCCGGGCTGCGCGCGACCCAGTCATTGGCCTCGAGGCGATCCACGAGTTCGCTGACTGCCGACGGCGCGCGCTCGAAATGCTGCGCAGCTTCGCCGACCGTCAGCGGACCGGTCTGCCAGAGGTGCTGCAGGACCGCGAGCGATTCTGCGCTGGGGCGCTTCTCGGTCAGCGACCAGCGCGCATGCAGGCGCTCGTAGATCGCCGGATAGAGGCGGGCGACTTCGGCGGCGATGGCGTCGATCTCGGACATGCGGCTGGATTGTAGGAGCCGGAATTGCTTCGGCAATCCCGAACGATTTTCCGCAGTGCCGCTCGATCGCGCCGCTACTGCGGACTCTGCGGCAGCCCGTCGGCGATCTCGTAGTAGTCGCCCTTGTCGGCGACGAAGATGTGCTTGCCGAGCGATGTGCGCGTCGGCGCATCGAACGCGCCCATCGCGACGGCGATCCGGTCGCGCTGAACCGCGTCCCAGAACAGGGCGGCGCCGCAGGTCGAGCAGAAGCCGCGCCGTACTTTCGCCGACGACTGGAACCAGGTCAGATGCTCGGCGCCGTGGATGGCGAGGTCGTCGCGCCGCACGTCGGTCGACGCCCAATAGTGCCCCGACTGCTTGCGGCACATCGTGCAATGGCAGGCGTCGGGACGCGCGAGCGGCACAGCGACTTCGAAGCGCACGGCGCCGCAGAGGCACGAACCTCGATGCATGGTGTTCTCCGTCCGCGAAGGAATCCGGCGCCCGCGGTCAGCGCGGACGCGATGCTCCGCTGCGCCGGGCCAGGAACGCAAGCGCGAGCACGAGCAGGAACAGGCCGTAGCCGACCAGGCTCGCGAGCACTTGTTTCCAGATCGCGCCGGCGCTCGGGTCGGCATGCGCGAGGCTCCAGTAGCCGCCGGCCGCGGCGGCGGTCAGCGCGAGCAGCAGGACCGCGAGATCGAAGCCGCGTTGCGCCGCGGTCGCGGGCTTGCGCCGCGTGCGCCAGTACACGATGCCGAGCACGAGATACCACGGCAGCAGCAGGATCAGCGACAGATTCAGCGCGACGATGGGGTTCATGCTTCAGCCGGACAGACCATGCGGTTGCACGAAGCCGAACGCGATGCCGACGAGCACGAGCAGCACGAGCGCGACCGACAGCGCGATGCGCCGCGTCAGCGCCTTGACCATGCGTGCGCTGCCGCCTTTGTCGGTCATCATGAAATAGAGGCCGGCGCCGAGGTTGTAGACGATGACGGCGAGGAAGCCCAGAACGATCAGCGTTTTCATGCGGTGGACCTTTGCAGTGCGTGAGCGAGCGCGCCGAGCCGCTGCAGTGCCGGCAGCACGTCGTCGGCGGCGTGGCCGCAGTTGACGCGCAGGCAGTCGCTGAAGCGATGGTCGGGCGAAAAGATGTGTCCCGGCGCGATGCCGATGCGCTCGCGCAGCGCCGCCTCGTGCAGGCGCATCGCGTCGAGGCCCGGCGGCAGCGCGAGCCAGAGGAAATAACCGCCGCGCGGCCGCGTGAGCCGCGTGCCGCGCGGAAACGCCGATTCGATGACCTGCATCGCGGCATTCATGCGCGCGGCCAGGGTGGCGCGCAGGCGACGCAGGTGGCGGTCGTAGCCGCCGTCCTCGAGGTAGTGCAGCACCGCCGTCTGTGCCGGCACGGAAGCCGCCATCGTCGTCATCAATACGAGGCGCTGGATGCGCTGCGCCTCGCGGCCCGCGGCGATCCAGCCCACGCGATAGCCCGGCGCGAGGCATTTGGAGAAAGATGAACAATGCAGCACGACACCGGCCTCGTCATAGGCCTTGGCCGGCCGCGGCCGCTGCGAGCCGAAATACAGCTCGCCGTAGACGTCGTCCTCGATCAGCGGCACGCCATGGTGCGCGAGCAACGCGACCAGCGCGCGTTTGCGCGCGTCGGGCATCAGGCTGCCCAGCGGATTCTGGAAGGTCGGCATCAGCCAGCAGGCGGCGACGCGCTGTCGCGACAGCGCGTCGGCGAGCGCGTCCACATCGACGCCGTGTTCGGGGTCGGTGCGGATCTCCAGCGCCTTGAGCTTGAGCCGCTCGATCGCCTGCAGCGCGGCGTAGAACGCCGGCGATTCGATCGCGACGGTGTCGCCGGGCTGGGTGACGGCCTGCAGCGCCGCGTTGAGCCCTTCGAGCGCGCCGTTCGTGATGACGATTTCGTCGGCCTGCAACCGGATGCCGTCGATGCGGTAACGCAGTGCGATCTGTTCGCGCAGGCGCGGATTGCCCGGCGCGAGATTGTCGACGATGGCGTGCGGCGCGAGCCGGCGCAGGCCTTTCGCGGCCGCCTTCGCCAGTTGCGCGAGCGGGAACAGGTCGGGTCCCGGAAACGCCGAGCCGAGCGGTGCGACGTCGCCGGAGCGGGCCGCGCCGAGCACGGCGAACACGAGCTCGCTGACCGCGACTTCGTTCGCCTCGCCGCCCGGTGCCGCGACCGCGAGTTCGCTCGCGCCGGGCATCGGATTCGCCGATACGTAGAAGCCCGATTGCGGGCGCGCCTGGATCAGGCCTTCGCGTTCGAGCTTCTGATAGGCCTGGAAAACGGTCGACGCACTGACGCCGCGGCGCGCCCGCGCCTCGCGCACCGAGGGCAGCCGGTCGCCGGGCGCGAGTCCGCCGCTGGCGATCAGCGCGGCGATCTCGGCGGCATAGTGCTCGTAGAGTTTCACGGTTCGATGCCGCCCCAGGCGCCGACGTCGTTCGCGTCGACCGGCCGCGAGCCGTCGCCCCAGCGCGCGCGCAGCGTGCTCACGAGTGCGGCGACGTCATCCGGCGACAGGGTCTGGGCGAACGGCGGCATGGTGTACGGCCGCGGATTTTGCGGCGTGGCCGGCGCGACTGCGCCGAACAGCACGAGCTTGATCGCGTTGATCGGGTCCGGCCCCGTGATCGCCGACGACGAGGTCAGCGCCGGATACTTGCCGGCCTTGCCGCGGCCGTCGTCGCCGTGGCAGTCGGCACAATGCTGCCGATACAGCCGATCGCCGAGCGCGCGCCGTTCGGCCGGCAGTTCGCGGCGCGCGGATTCCCGCGCCGGCGGTCGCGGCGGCAGCGCGCGCAGATAGGCTTCGATGTCGCGCGCGTCCGACGGACTCAGGTGCTGCAGGTTCTGCGCGACGACGTCGGCCATCTTGCCGTAGGCGGCGTGTCCTTCGACGGCGCCTCCGCGCAGGTAGTCGGCGACGGCGCCCGGTGCGTAGTGCGCGAGCGTCTGCGCGTTCAGCGCAGGCGCATGCCAGCCCTGCACGCGGCCGCCGCCGAGGTCGGTGCCGGCCGCCAGCGAGGCGAACGTGCCGCGCGTGCCGTGGCAGACCGCGCAGTGACCGATGCCTTCGACGAGGGCGGCGCCGCGCTGCAGCGATGTCGCGGAATCCGTCGTCGCGGTGCGGGGCGTCGGCCGGTAGTACAGCAGGCGCCACAGCGTCATCGCGCCGGGCAGGTTCGCCGGAAACTCGAGCGTGTCGGCAGGCGGCGCCGTCGCGACGGCGGGTACGGTCGCGAGGAACGCGAACAACGCGTCGAGCTCGGCATCGTCGAGCCGCGCGAAGTTCGCATACGGGAACACCGGCGACTGCACGCCGTTGCGGCTGACGCCGTGGCGCATCGCATGACGGAATTCGGCGGCCGACCAGGCGCCGATGCCCTGCTCCGGGTCGGCGGTGAGATTGCTGCTGTAGACCGTGCCGTAGGGCGTCGCGAAGGCGCGTCCGCCGGCATAGGCCGGGCTGCCGCGCGCGGTGTGGCAGCCGGCGCAGTTGCCGATCGTCGCGAGCGCGCGGCCGCGTTCGATCGCGGCCGCGTCGGCGGACACCGCACGCGCCGCGCCGATCGGCACGCGAAACGGCGCCATGCCGCCCTGCTGCCGGAACAGCAGCAGCAACCACGCGCCGGCGAACAGCAGCACCGGCAGCAACACGATCGCGGCGAATGCGAGGCGTCGGCGCAGGTTCATGGCTGCACCGGTGCGTGCGGAAGATCGCCGCAGGCGAGCGGCGGCAGGAAACGGCCGGCCGGTGCGGGCCGTTTCGTTCCGGCCTGCTGCTGCGCCGACAGCCAGTGCGCGATCGCGCGGACGTCCGCGGGTTCGAGGGCGCGGGCGATCGTCGCCATGCAGTCCGGCGCCTGCGCCCTGCGCACGCCCGTGCGCCAGCCGCCGAATTGCGCGACGACGTATTCCTCGGGCAGGCCGACCAGTGCGGGAATCCCCGGCTCGAGACCGGCGAGATCGTCGCCGTGACAGGCGACGCAGGCCGGAATGCCGCGCGCGGCGTCGCCCTCGGCGATCAGCGCCTGTGCACGTCTGGCGAGCGTCGGATCGGGCGTCTTCGGTGCCGCGCCCGGTGTCTGCGTGCGCGGCGGCATCGCGGCGAAGTGCCCGGCGATGGCCTGCAGATAGGCATCGTCCATGTTGCGCATGAGCCAGCCCATCTGCGGATAGTTGCGGCCGCCGTCGCGGAACGCGCGGAGCTGGCGCAGCAGGTAGCCGGCCGGCTTGCCCGCAAGGTGCGGGTAATACTCCGAGCCGGCGCGGCCTTCGCCATGGTCGCCGTGGCAGACGTTGCAGGCGGCGAGGCGCTCGGTGAGGTCCTCGGCCGCGGGCGCGGCGAGCGCGGACGCGGCGATCAGCGAAGTCAGCAGCAACAGCCAGCGGCTCGGTTTCATGCCGCGTATGGTGGCCGTATCAGTTGCGACGGAACAGCGTCAGTTTTTCTAGTGTTCGACCGTATCAGTCGACGCGCGCGGCGACGGCGTACGGCCGTCTTGCCCGGTACCCGGGCGGGCCGCGGCGTCAGCGCGGCGAGTCGCTGCCCGTCACGGCGCCACCGGCGTCGCGCGCGACGCGCGCGCGCAGACCCGACTCGATGTTGCGCACGACGGCATCGATGTCGGCGGGCTTGCCGAAATGCGCGTCGAAGCCCGCATTCAAGGCTTCGTCGCGCTCGCCCAGCGAGCTGAAGCCGGTCAGCGCGATCGCATAGCGGCGCGGCGTGCCCGAGGCTTCCTCGCGGCGGCGCAGCGTGCGCACGAGTTCGTAGCCGTCCATGCGCGGCATCGCGATGTCGGCCACCATCACGTCGAAGTGGCGGCGTTCGAGCTGGTCGAGCGCATCGAAGGCGTCGTTCGCCGTCGAGACCAGTGCGCCCAAGGTCCCGAGCAGCATCGCGAGCGCGTCGCGGCCCGAGGCTTCGTCGTCGACGACGAGCACGCTGAGCCCGGCCAGCGACGAGGGCGCCGGCATCGACGAATGCGCCGCGCCGTGTCCTTCGTCGAGCGACCCCGGCGTCAACGGCAGCCGGATCACGAAGCGCGCGCCGCGTCCTTCGCCTTCGCTGCTCGCACTGACGGTGCCGCCGTGCGCGTCGGTCAGGTTGCGCACGATCGCAAGACCGAGTCCCATGCCGCCGAACTGGCGGGTCCTGCTGATGTCGCGCTGGGTGAAGCGGTCGAACACGCGCGGCAGCTCGTCGGCGGCGATGCCGATGCCTGTGTCGGTCACGGCGATCTCCACGTGCGTGTCCAGGCGCGCGAGCGTGATGTCGACATGCCCGCCGGCCGGCGTGAACTTGATCGCGTTGTCGAACAGGTTGCCGAAGATCTGCTGCAGCCGGCGCAGGTCGCCGGTCACGATCGTCGGCTGGTTCAAGCCGGAGGCGGCGAGGGTCTTGTTCGCTTCCGCGGCCTTGGGCACTGCCGTTTCGACGAGCGAGCGGATCACCGCGGCGATGTCCGTGGGACGCAGGTCGAGCACGAGGCTGCCGCTCGTGATCCGCGAGATGTCGAGCAGGTCGTTGATGAGCTGGGCCTGCGTGCGGCAGCTGCGGTCGATCGCATCGAGGCCGAGCGCGGCCTTGGGATGCAGCGAGGCGACATCGACCATGCGCAGCACCTGCAGCCAGTTCGCGATGACGTTGAGCGGCGCACGCAGTTCGTGGCTGACCAGCGCGAGGAAATCGTTCTTGGCCGTGTTCGCGCGCTCGGATTCGGTGCGCGCGCGGTTGGCGACATCGAGCGCGATCTTCAGGTGGTGGATGTCCTGGAAAGCGAGCACGGCGCCGTCGATGCGGCTTTCGCTGGTCTGATACGCGCGCGCCCAGAGCACGTACCAGTTGCCGGCGCTGCCCTGGATCTCGCGTTCGACCGGACGCAGCTCCTGCAGCGCCTCGTCGAACGCGGCGTCGAGCACGCCGGACTCGAACGCGCGCGATGCGTCGAGAGGCCGACCGACGCTCGCTTCGTCGATGCCGAACAGTTCCGCGGCGGCGGGCGAGAAGTGCCGTACCCGCTGTTCGCGGTCGAGCATGAGCACGGGCACCGGAATGCCGCGGATCAGGTTGCCGAGATCGTCGTTGAGTCCGACGAGCTGTTCGTTGCGCTGCTCGAGCTCCTCGTTGAGCGCGGTCAGGTGCGCATTGGCCTGTTCGAGATCGCGCTTGGCTTCCTTGAGTTCTTCGTTCGCGCTCTGCAGTTCTTCGTTGGCGGAAAGGATTTCTTCGTTGGCCGTGCGCAGTGCTTCGCTGGTCGCGTCGTATTCCGCGACGAGTGCGCGCAACTGCGCGCGCGTCTGCTCGAGCTCGTCGCCGAGCACGCGCACGTAGCGTTCGAGGTCTTCCGAGCGCGCGTCGGGGTCCGACAGCAGCGGCGGCGCCGAATCGCCGTCGCGGCATTCCTGCATCGACACGAGGAAATAGCGCTCGGTGCCGCCGGCCGGAATCGGCACGACTTCGAGCGTGCAGAGCCGGTCGCCGAGGCGCACGCGCTCGCGCCGCACCGGCAGCTTGCTGCGCACGGCTTCCATCAGCGCGGCGCGCACGTCGACTTGCAGTTCGGGCCGTACCAGCCGCGCGAGCGACAGTGCCGCATCGCCGCTGGTCGGCTGCAGCAGATGCGAGGTGTCGCCGCGGAACTGCACGACGCGCCCGTTCGCATCGACGACGAAACCAGGCGGCGCGTAGCGTGCGAGCGCGAGGCGATCGACCAGACTGTCGAGCGGCGCCGCCGCCGCCTCGGACGTCGTCGCGACTGCGGTGGCCGGCATTTCGGCGAACGAGAAGCCGCGGATCGGCGGACGCGTGATCTGGCGGCGGCGATACAGGCTCAGCGTCGGCTGACGCTCTTCGAACAGCTCGGCATCGGCGTTTTCCGACGGCCCCAGCAGCAGATGGCCGCTCTGGCGCAGCGCGTAGAAGAACACCTCGAACGCCTGACGCTTCGCCGCCTTGCGCAGATAGATCAGGAAATTGCGCGCCGAGACCAGGTCGACATGGGAGAACGGCGCGTTCGTGAATACGTTGTGCGCCGCGAACACACACATCTCGCGCACCGGTTTGGCGATGCGCCAGCCCTTGTCCTCGCGCACGAAATAGCGCGAGCGCAGATACTCCGGCACGGAGGCGACGGCCGCGGACGGATAGCGGCCCGAGCGCGCCTGCTGGATCGCGCGTTCGTTCACGTCGCTGCCGAAGATCTGCACCTTGCGCGTGATGCCGGCGACCTGCAGCGTGTGATACAGCAGCATCGCGATCGAATACGCTTCCTCGCCGGTCGAGCAGGCCGGGACCCAGATGCGGATCGCGTCGGCATTGCGGCCGATCAGCTCGGGAAACACATGCTGTTCGAGCGCGCCGACGAACTCGACGTCGCGGAAGAACGCGGTCACGCCGATCAGGAGATCGTCGCGGAACGTGCCGAGTTCGCGCGTGTCCTCGCGCAGCTGCCGCACGTAGTTCGCGAGATTGCCGCGAGCCTGCAGGAACGCGCGGCGCAGCAGGCGCCGGCGCACGTTGACGTCCTTGTAGTAGCGCAGGTCCAGGCCGAACTGCTTGTGCACGAGCGACAGCGCTTCGGCGATGTGTGCGCTCTCGTCGACGGGGGCCGCGCCAGAAGGTCCGAAGAACTCCGCGAGCATCGCGCCGATGGCTTCGGGGGCGAGCACCTCGTCGGCGATGCCTTCCTCGATCACGAGCTGCGGCATGCCGTCGTGCTGGGCGCTGACCGGATCCTGCGCGATCACGAGTCCGCCGCCGAGCTTGACCGCGGTCGCGCCCGCGGTGCCGTCGCTGCCGATGCCCGAGAGCACGACCGCGGCGACGCAGACGTCGTGCTGTGCGGCCGCCGACTCGAGGAAACGATCGATCGCGAAGTTGGCGCCGCCCGGACGTGCGTGGAGACACACGCAGCGGCCGTCGAGGCTGGCGACTTCGCCGGGGCCGAGCACGTAGACCACGGCGTCCTCGAGCACCTCGCCCTGCACGAGCGGACGCACCGGCAGCGCCGTCGCGCGCTGCAGGACATCGACCAGGACGCTGTCACGGTCGGGGTCGAGGTGCGAGATGATGACCGTGACGAATTCCGGCCGCTGCGGCAGTCCGGCGAGCGTGCGCGACAGCGCATCGATGCCGCCCGCCGACGCGCCGAGTACGGCGAGACTCCAGGAAGGGGAAACCTCGTCCTCTAGCGTCACCGCGATCCTCGTTGTGGCTGGCTCAGGTGATCGGTTATCGGCCGGGCGCGTCGCGTCGCTGCAGGCGCCGCGACGCGCGGCGCATCAGCGTACCGGTGCGTAGTTCACGGGCACCCAGCGATAGCCGCTGCCGGCGGCGTCGATGTAGCCGAGACCCGGGAACGACAGATGCGGCGCGGCGATGTAGCGGCCGTCTTTCGCGGCCGCGTCGAAGGCCTGCTTGCGGTCGGCCGCGGCGAGCTTGCTGTCGGTGTCGAAGCTGATGACGACTTCCGGGTTCGCGAACTGCACCGCGCCGACGTGGATCATGTCGCCGATGACTTCGAGCTTCTGTCCGCCGCTCTCGACGAGATAGCTCGAATGGCCCGGCGTGTGGCCGTGACGCGCGATGCTGCGGATGCCGGGCACGAGTTCGGTCGCGCCGTCGAACGGCTTGAACTTGCCGGCCTTGACGTAGGGATTCAGCGCGTCCTGCAGCGCCTTGATGTAGCCGCGTTTGTCTTCGGGGGCGGCGGCAGCGGCGGCCTCGTCGAGCACGAACGTCGCGTCGGCCTTGTCGATGCGCACGATCGCATTCGGAAAGTTCGGCTTGCCGTCGCGCGCGAGATTGCCCAGATGATCGCCGTGTGCGTGGGTGATGTAGATCTCGTCGATCTGCGCCGGCGCATATCCCGCGTTCTGGAGGCTCTGCAGCAGCTTGCCGCCGTCGGCGCCCATGCCGGGGCCGCCGCCCGTGTCGATGAGCACGAGCTTGCTGCCGGTGTTGACGAGGAAGGCATTCATCGAGGTGGGGACAGGTTCTTTCAGGTGCGCGGCGGCGAGATCCTGCACGACCTGTTCGCCGGTCCGGCCTTGCAGCAGCTTGGTCGGTTCGAGCATGAGGACGCCGTCGGACAGGGCCGTGACTTCGAAGCTGCCGACGGCGAGCCGGTAGTAGCCCGGCTGCGACTTGACCTGCGGTGCCGCTGCCGAGGCAGCCAGGCTCGCGCCGCCGAGCAGCAGCGCGGACAGCAGGCGACGGGCGACGAAGCGGCGGGATTCGTTCGACATGGGTGAGACTCCTCAGGGGATCGCGGATAGCGAATCGCGCAAGCGTAGTCGTCTGTCGCGATTCGCGGAAGCTGCCCGACCGGCGCAAGCGGTGTGAGATTTGTCGATGCGGCGTGAAGGTGCGTTGCGGCGAGTCCGCGCGCGTTCGGGCGCCGAGCAGCCGCAACAGTTCGTCCGGTTCCGCCGGTTTCGTGCAGTGGGCGCAGACGCCGGCCGCTGCGGAGCGTGCGCGAGCTTCCGGCGAGCTGCGTCCGCTCGACGCCACGAGCCGCGCCGGCGTCCCGGCGACCTCCCAGCTCGCGAGCTCGGGCTTGTCGATGTCCAGCAAGGCGGAGTCGGGTCGTTCGGCGCGGCAGACGGTCAGTGCTCCGCTGCCGTCGCGCGCCGCACGAACGACGTGGCCGCCGAGACGCAACAGCCGGGCCAGGCGCTGCGGCAGGGATTCGCCGTCATCCGCGACCACGGTGGTCGAGGCAGCCATTGCCTTTCCGTCCTTCTCCTGCGGCTGCAGTCTGGGCGGGACGGAGTGAATGCCGGGTGTTCTTCGGTCTTCTTCGATTCCCCATGGTGCACTGCGCCCCCGGCCGCCGAAGAGCCGGAGGCGCACTGGCGCCTGCGCCTTACGCGCGTATCACGGCGCCTACCGAATTCAATGTCTTTTCGATAACGGCCATGCGTACGGCAGAGGCGACGGCCATGTCTTCGTCCACCATCGTGGGCACGTCGCCG
>CAMLSI010000115.1 GCA_946482585.1 uncultured Lysobacteraceae bacterium | reverse complement strand
GGCTCGCCAACCGCGAAGTCGAACGTGACTGCGTACTGCGGCAACGCGATCAGGACCTGCTGGACCGCGCCGTCGAGCGACTCGGTCTGTCGGCGCGCGCGTATCACCGCATCCTGCGCGTTGCGCGCACGATTGCCGACCTCGCTGGGGTGACGCGCATCGAAACACCGCATGTGACCGAGGCCGTGCAGTATCGGCGGTTCGATTTCCGCTGATCGACAGGGAAGTCGGCCGGCACGCGTTTCGTGCGGCTTCGCGTCGCGATGTCGATGGTTCCGCCTGCGCGTCAGCGTCCCTCGTTGCGGCGACGACGGTGCGCGAGCGTACGGCTCGCAGGCCGCGTTCGTTGGTTTCGCCGGGATTCACGCATCGATGTCGCGCAATCGCCCGCGGGTCCGCCGCCCGCGCGGGGACGACGCGTTGCCGCCTCGCTCAATTCATCGCCCGCCGATGCCGCAGCGCCTGTTGCCGCAGCGCTTCGATCTCGCCCTGCAACGCGGCGGCCTCGCGCGCACTGACGACCCCGACCGGACCGTAGTGGCCCGGGTGGATCTCGACGCGGGTCATGTGGACGCGCGCGAGCAGCAGGCGCATGAATTCCGCACCGAGGCCGAGTTTGCGCAGATGGTCCTGCACGCGCAGTGCGCGCAGCACAGTGCCGTCGAGGACGGCGATGCCGAGCGTACTGTCGTTGATTGATTCGGCTGTGCGCGACAGCACCGGCTTCCACTTGAGCCGCAGCACGAACAGGCGCGGCGGTGTTGCCGCCGCGGCAGCGCCGAGCGGATCGGACAGCAGGATGCCGTGTTCGACGTGGTTGATCGCGCCGGTGCGTGCGAGCGCGCTGACGTGATCGCGCCAGCTCGTTCCCGGCGGCGGCGAATGCTCGTCGACGCGAACGGCGTCGTTGATGCGCGGCAGGTCCAGGCGCATCTCGCAGAAGGCGACGAAACGGGCGCCGTAGGTCGGCGCGCTCGCGGCCCAGGCGATGCGGAACATCGGCGCCCAGCTCCAGTGACGGAACACGTTCATCCAGCCGCGGTTGTCGGGATGCTCCCAGGTCCGTTCGAGATCGAGGTCGTGGTAGACCGATTCCATCAGCTGCATGAGCTCCTGACAGAAATAGAAGCAGGCGCGGAAGTCGGTGCCGGTCGGCAAGCGCGTGCGGCGCTGATGCGGCGTGTTCGCTTCGGCGGGCGCGTTGGCGTCGGCGGCGACGAGATCGGTCCAGACCGGATAGATCTGCGCGTCGAGCACGGCGAGCGCCGGCGTGCTGCGCAAGGTGTGGAACAGCGCGGCCATGGCCTTGCCGTGCTCGGCGAAGCGCTGCGGCAATCCCGTGATCGGCGCCACCCACTGATGCCGCAGTTCGACGAGGATGCGTTCCTTGAGTCCCGAATCGTGGACGCCGAGCGCTTCGCGCGGCGCGCTCGCGAAATCGGCGCCGGCGCGTTCGAGCGCGGGCGCGATCGCCGAGGTCGCGACGAAATCGCCGAGGCGGCGGTAGCTTTCGAACTGCGCCTCGTCGAAGAACTGGTCCGCCGTGGACTCGTGCGGGAAGGTCGGATGCGCGGTCGCGTAATGCGCGACGTCGGTCGGTTCGGTGCCGGTCAGCGTCGGCTTCAGGTACAGGAGCGTGCCGGTGCCGCCGTCGGCATAGACGATGCTGCCGACCGCGCAGCTGCGCGCGCTGTAGCCGTCGGCGCCGCGGCGCAACGCGCTGACGTCAATGCGGATGTCGGCACCGAAGTCGACGCGGCATTTGTGCACGGCGTTGCCGAGATCGGCGAACGCGCGCTGCGGATCGGCGCCCGCATCGACGCAGAGCACGAAACGGCAGCGGCGCCGCACGAGTTCGTACAGCGCGAGATTCTCGAAATGGCCGCCGTCGGACAGATAGACGTAGCGGCCGCCGTCGCGCGTGAGCCCGAGCATTTCGGCGAGCAGCCAGCCGGCCGAGAACGGCGCGCTGTCGGCGCGCGGTTTCGTCGGGTGATTCGGATTCGCGATCCACCAGCCCAGGCGCGCATCGAACAGGGTCAGCAGGAACGTGACCATCGGCGAGCTGTGGTAGCCCATGTTCGGACTGACCGCGGCGCCCGAGATCGAGACCGCACTGCCGAGCGTCAGCGCTGCAGCGAGCGGATCGGGTGTCGCGCCCGGCACGGCGGTCGCCGCGGCGCGCACGTCCGGATCGCCGACCACGGTCGCGGCCGCGCGCGACGGCGGCGGCACGTAGCCGCAGTAGCCCGGCGTCAGGCAGAACGAAGCCGCCTTGCGGTCCTGCCAATCGAGCTGCTTCGCCGCGACGAGGTTCAACGCCGTGCCGATGATCGGATAGAGCGGCCGGCAGCCCGCATCGCGTTCGACCTCGACCACGTCGGCGAGCACGATGTCGTCGTGCGGATCGAAGTTCGTGATCGGCTCGGGCTGGCGCTGCGTGTTGCTCGCGCCGAGATAGCAGCGCACGAGACGATTGCGATAGAACGCGTTCATGCTGAACTCGTTCACGTTGACCGTGAGGCCGAACAGCAGCCAGACGCCGAAGGCGATCGCCGCGACGGCGGCGACCGTGACGACGTGCGCGTTGGCTCCCTGCGCGAGATAGGCGAGATATGCCGTCAGGCTGATCGACGCTTCGGCCGGACGCGGCTCCCAGCCGCCGAGCACGAGCAAAGCCTGCGCGCCGAGGCTGATGCCGACCAGCAGTCCGAGCACGAACACCGCCGGCGCGATGCGCACGAGCCGGTCGACGATCGCCGAGCGCGGCTTTCGCCCGCCGCTGCGCTGGCTGTAGGCGAGCATCACGCCCGACCCCGACGTGAACAGCCACGCGGCGACACCGACCCAGCCCGAGATCGCGCGCCATTTCTCGCCGACGAAGTGCGACAGGTTGAGCAGCAGCCAGGGTCCGTAGATCGCGAGCGCGAGCGCCAGCACCACGCCGATCAGAACGAGGCCTGCACTCTTGCCGCCAACGCGTGCCCAGACTTCGCGCTGCAGATCGCTGAGCGCCGCGCCGGCGAGTCCGACGTGGATGACGCCGGTCAAGGTCACTGCCGCAAGCGTGACCGCGGGACCCAGAATCATGCTGTGCCACAGCGTCGCCTCGGTCGCGCCCCAGGGGGCGAGCACGCGCAGGGTCGCCAGGATCGCGAAACCGCTGAAGGTCGCGGCGCCGACGGCGGCGAACAGGAAGCGCAGCCGGTGACGCTGCAGCGGCGAGCGCCACTCGTCGTCGTTGCGGCGCATCGCCGACAGCAGTGTGTCGAAGCCGATCCAGACCAGCCAGACGCTCAGATACAACGCCGCGGTCATGACCGCCAGGCGCGTCGGATGCGGTGCGCCCGGCAGCAGCGCGAGCGAAACGGTCTCCCAGGGTTCGGGCAGACGGGCGAGCTTGCCGAGGCCGATCGCGCCGAGGAACGAGCCGGTCGCGAGCGAGACGATCACGCCGAGCGCGGCCAGCGCGACGCCCGTGCGCGGACGCTGATCCTCGCCTTCCGCGCGCAGCGGCCGGCTCGCCTGCGCGCCGATCCAGCCGAGCAGCACCGCGGCGAACACGCAGAGGAGGCCGGCGATCGACAGCGACACGCCCGGCACCGTGCCGGTCCAGCGGCTCACGACGTGGAACAGCAGCATCGGCAACAGACTCAGCGCGAGCAGCAGCGCGCAGAGCTGCACCTGCACGAGCAATACGTTGCGCACGAAGGTGCCGATCATGCCGAGCGTGTCGCCCGACAGCGGCGATTTGCGCGGACTCAGGTAATTGCTGTACTCGCGCAGATGCTGGATCGGCTGTTGCGGGTCGTCCCCGGCCGGCCGCCCCGGTGCGTTCGCGCGCCCGCGCAGGGTCGAACGCAGCACCTCGAACGCACCGTCGAAACCGCGGCGGCGGATCAGCGCCTGCAGGAAGCCGCCGATGTAGCCGCCGCCCGAAATCGTCGACTGGTAGTGGAAGCAGCGCAGCAGGTTGTCGCGCGCGAGCGCCTGCAGCACGCCGAGCGCGAACGTCGCGCTGCGGATGCCGCCGCCGGACAGGGCGAGGCCCCAGGGCGAAGGCGCGTCGTCGCGGGTTTCGCCGGGACGGCACCCGAGGATGAAATCGAGTTCGGCACGACGCAGCGATTCGCCGTCGACCTGTGGCGGCGGCGCCGGTGCGCGTTCGATGCGTGCGGCAGCGGCGGCCGCGGACTGCGTTTCGGTAGAGACCATCGCCTTCGCCCTCGCCTGCGCCGTCCGCGCGCAGCCTACACCGGAAATAGCGATTTTGCCGCGGAATGCGCAATGTGCGCGGATCCACCAACCCTGCGGCACGCGAGTCGGGAACCGCGCGGCTGGGAGAAGTCGCGCCGTGGCGACACGAAGGAAGCAGGCCGCCGCACGCGTCGTGTCGACGACCTCGCTTTCCTCATCGCGGAGATCGCCATGGCAAGTCCCGGTCCGAACAATTTCGATCAGCTCGCGCGCTTCGACAAGGCCGTCACCGACAACCCGACGGCGCGGCGCGCGCTCTGCTTCGGCGATTCGTGGTTCCAGTACCCGTTCAAGGCGGTCGACCTCAACAAGCAGCTCGCGCGCCATTTCAAGCGCACGCTGTTTCTGAACCAGAGCGTCGCGGGTCGCGACAGCGCGAGCTGGAAGATCGGGCTGCCGCAGGTGCAGCGTGCGATCCAGGCCTATGCGTTCGACGCGATCCTGCTGTCGGGCGGAGGCAACGACGTGGTCGGTGACGAACTGGTCGAATTCCTGAAGATGCCGGACCAGCCACAGTCGCTGGGTTCGACCGACTGGGGCGTGGTTCCGCCCGTGGTCCGCGATCACGTGCGGCTCGAAACGTTCGAACACGCATTGCGCTACGCGATGAAGGACCTCGGTCAGGTCGTGCAGTGTCGCGATCTCTTTTCCGCGCAGAGCATCGTCTACGTCCATACCTACGACTACATCTATCCGGACGGCCGCGGTTTCCAGGGCAAGCTCAAGGGCCCCTGGGTACAGCCGGCGCTGCTCGCGGTCGGACTCACCGACACGCGCCGGCAACGCGAGCTCACGAACTGGCTGCTCGATCAGTTCCGGCGCGTGCTCAAGGCCTTCGTATCGCAGCACCGCAACGTGCGGCTCGTGGATTCGCTCGACGTGCTCACGAGCAAGGCGCAATGGGCCAACGAAATCCATCCGACACCGGCCGGATTCCGCGCGATCGCCGACAAGGCCTGGATCCCGGCGCTCAGCGGCGTCTTGCGCTGACCGGCGGCGTGCCGGCGCAGCGGAACGCGCCGGCACGCGGACGGATCACGGCGCGTCGCCGCAGGTGCCGCGCAGCTTCAGTGCGGCCGCGATATCCCGCCAGTCGAACGCACCGACTCCCTGGTCGTCGTGCACGGCGTAGAACACGCCATGCGGGAAGCGCTTCGTACCTTCCTGATGCAGCCAGACGCCGTCGGTGTTCGCGACGGTTTCCCCGGCGAAGGCGCCCAGGTGCCCGAGCGTGACGCGATCGAAAATGTGGAACAGCGAACGGTCCTTGAACTGGTCGGTCGTGATCCAGTAGCCGCTGCCGTCGGGGCATTGCCACAGGGCGATGCCCTCGGCCTGGGCCTTGAACAGACCCAGGCCCAGCGTGCGGCCGCGGTAGGCGCCGGCGAGGTCGTACTCGCGCACGGCGGTGCCGGTAAGCGTGTCTTCCTCGGCGATCAGCAGACGATCGTGCGCCGGATCGCCCCAGAGCGATTCGGGTACGCGGATCGCACCGGCCGCGCCGGTGTCGCCGATCGACGCGCGCAGGTTTGCGACGACGGTCGTGCCGGTCGTGTTCACCGCGTAGCGGCGTACGCGCCGGTCGAGCTGCGCGAGCGGCGGAACGACGTCCTCACCGGCCGCGTCCTTGCCGGCCATGTAGGCGTCGCTGACCAGCACGTCATAGCGGCCGTCGCCGTCGCGGCGCAGCCAGATGCCGTAGGGCTGCTGCAATTCGTTCTCGCCGAAGCTGCCGAGCGGGCGGAACTCCGGCAGGCGCAGCACCTGCACGCGCCGGTTGTCGCGTTCGACGACGAACACGAGATCGTCGACGACGAAGATACCGTTGGGTCGGTCAAACTGGCCGCTGTCCTTGCCCGCCGTGCCCATCGTGCCGGCCGCCGCGCCGGTGTCGCCGTCGTAGCGCACGAGGCGGCTGGTCTTCTTCGCGGTCGCGAGCAGCATCGCGGTGCCGGACGGAGTGCGCCAGAGCGCGGGCGAGTCGACGTTGTCCTCAGGCGTCAGCGGCGTCACGAACGCTTCGCGCACGACGGCGTGCGCCATGCCCGAGGTCGCGAGCATGGGCTCGGCCGTGCCGCGTTCGTCGGGCTCGCGTTCGATCGGCGCCACCGGCGCCGCCGTGCAGGCCGCGAGCAGCACCAGCGAAGCGGCGGCGAACGCCGCGCGCAGAACAGATGTCGTCATCCGGTTTTCCCCGATCGAAAAGACCGCGCTTGTAGCAACGGCAGGTGACGGGATTTTGGCGATGGAATGACAGGGCTGCTGACACGACAGTGTCATCGCCGCGCCATGCGTGCGCACTACAAAGCCGGATCTTTTTCCCAGGGGATCCGACTCATGACGAAGCGACTGCTCGCGCTCGCACTGCTCAACGCGCTGGCGTCCGCGGCCTTGGCCGACACGACGGCGGACCCCGCCGCCGCGCCCGACGCCGCTGCCGCGACGGAACTCGACAAGGTACTCGTCACCGGCGAGATCACGTATCGCGATCGCACCGACGATACCGCGCCCGTGCTCGTCTATGACCTCGACTACTTCCAGCGTTTCGAGCCACGCACGGTCGGCGACATGCTCAAGCGCGTGCCGAGCGTGAGCTTCATCTCCGACGTGCTCGAATACGATGGCGCGCGTCTGCGCGGCCTCGATCCGGGCTATACGCAGATCCTCATCAACGGCAAGAAGGTGCCGGGCGCCGGCGACGATCGCTCGTTCTTCGTCGACCGCATTCCGGCCGAAGTCGTCGAGCGCATCGAGATCGTACGCAGCGCGAGTGCGAACCGCTCGGGCGACGCCGTTGCGGGTGCGATCAACATCGTGTTGCGCGACGCCTACGAGTTCGACGGCGGCTACGTGCGCGCCGGCATCTCGCACTTCGACGACGGCGAGATCAAGCCGACCGCAGCCATCGTCGCGAGCGGCGAACTCGCCGGCGGCCGCATCCTCGCGGGCGCCAGCCGTCAGGGTCGCTACAACCCGAAGACGAAGCTGAGCCTGCGCTACGACGAGCCCGGCGGCGATTTCGACAATCGCGAAGACCAGGACGATACGCGCGACGGCACGGACGATGCGTTCAATCTGTCCTACGTGCGCGAGCTCGGCGCCGGCAAGCTGTCGCTGACCGGCCTGCTCGTGCGCACGGACCGCACCGAGACCGAGCACTCGGTCGAATACAACGATCGCACCAGCGTGTCGCGCAACAATCTGCTGTCGGTCAACGACCAGGTCGCCGACATCGAGCAACAGAACTTTGCGATCAAGGGCGACTATGCCGTCGAGCATGCCGGCGGCGGCAAGACCGAAGTCTCGTTCAACCTCGCGCGCATGAAGGACGACACGCGCAACGTCGAGGAAGAAATCGGCTACGACGACGATGACACGCCGCCGTCGTTCGACGAATACGAAGGCACGCTGCTGTTGTCCGCGCTGCGCGACCGCGAGCACGGCGCGACCGTATCGCATGCGCTGCCGTTCGGCGCGGCGAAGCTCGAGTTCGGCATCGACTATCTCGACAAGCGCCGCGATTTCGGCCTGCGCACCAGCGAAGTCGATACCGGCGACGAAGGCGAGCCGCTGCCGCCGTACACCGACTTCGATCTCGAAAACAGTCGCATCGAAGAGCGCCGCCTCGATCCGTACCTGATGCTGTCGGGCAAAGGCGGCGCGTTCGTCTGGGAAACCGGCCTGCGCTACGAGACGACGCGCAGCCGCATCGAGGGCGATGGGGCTCGCTGGGACAAGGACTACCGCGTGCCGCTGCCGTCGGCGCATCTGCGCTGGGATCTCGGCGACAGCGACCGCCTGAACCTCTCGGTCGCGCGCAGCGTGCGCCGGCCGAACTTCGACTACCTGCTTCCGGTGCTGCGCGAAGGCGAGTACGGCGACAACGACTTCATCGGCAATCCGCAGCTTGCGCTCGAAAAGGCCTGGGGCCTCGATCTCGGCATCGAACATCGCCTCGGCAAGCGCGGCGTCGTCGGCGTCAATCTGTTCTATCGCGACGTCAAAGACCTGATCGAGCTGACCAACACGGGTGCGGCCAGCGAAACCGCGCTGGAAGACTTCGACGAGGAGATCGAGGAATTCCTCGAAAGCCATCCGGGCGCGACGCCGCAGACGCCGGGTTATCCCGTGCTCGATCCGGACAGCTTCGTCTACTCCGCGGCCAACGTCGGCGACGGCGAGGTCTACGGCGTCGAGTTCGACCTGTCCACGCCGCTGACCGCGCTGGGCCTGCCGAACACCGGCGTGTTCCTCAACTATTCCTGGCTCGACAGCCGCGTCGACGACACGCTCGGCGAACGCCGCTTCAACGACCAGGCCCGTTCCGTGCTCAATGTCGGCTTCATCCAGGACCTGCCGGCCATCGATGCGAATTTCGGCGTGAGCTATCGCCGCCAGGGCCGCGCCTATTCGCGCCTGCTCGCCGAGGAAGTCGAGACGCGCTACGGTGCCGATCTCGAAGCCTTCATCGAGAAGCGCTTCGGCACGCAATGGTCGATACGCCTGACCGGCACGAACCTGCTGAATGCGTCGAAGGACGAGACCTTCCACAAGTTCGACACGCTGGACGACCAGATCGATCGCGATTACGACGAATACGAGGTCGAAACCGAGAAGGCCGGGCCGGTCTACCAGTTCGTCGCGCGCTACGCCTGGTAGCGCGCCCGGCGTATCGGCGCGGCACGAGGCTGCCGTGCCGATTACACTGCGCCGTTGATCCGATCGACGACGGCCGCTCATGGGTACATCGCGCGTTCTACGGTTGTTCCAGACGCTGCGTCCGACCGAACTCGGGCTCGCGCGCGAACGCTGTGCGGTCTGCGGTTTCGGCTGGCTGCTGCGTCTGGCGCGCAACGAACTCGGCGTGCGCTGCGCGCGCTGCGGCGCCAGCGCGGTGACGCAGTCGCTGGTGGCGACGATCCGCGCGGAACTGCCCGTCCTGGCGCGGACCGCCGTCTACGAGATGTCGGCACACGGTCCGCTCGTCGCCTTCCTGCGCCGGCACTGTGCCACGCTGACGACCAGCGAACTGCTCGACGGTGTCGCGCCCGGTGCGTCGCGGGAAGGCGTGCTGTGCCAGAACGTCGAGCGGCTCACGTTCGCCGATGCGAGCTTCGACCTGTGCACGTCGAGCGAAGTGTTCGAACACGTCGAGGACGATGCCGCGGGCTTTCGCGAGCTGCACCGCGTGCTGCGGCCCGGCGGGCGCCTGATCTTCACCGTACCGCTGCACGACAGCGCGTGCACGCAGGAACGCTTCGCGCTGCGCGACGGCGCCCGCGTCGCGATCCTGCCCCTGGCGTATCACGCCGACCGTTACCGCGGCGCCACCGTCCTCGTGCAGCGCGACTACGGCCGCGACCTCGTCGACCGGCTGCGCGACGCGGGCTTCGCCGATGCGCGCATCACGACGCCGCCTGCTTCGTCGCTGTTCGGTCATGCACGCCCGGTCGTCGTCGCCGCGCGCGCGGCCTGAATCCCGCGCCGGGCCGAACCGGCGATCCGCCGGGCCGAACGGCGCCGGCGCGGGGTCCGCGTAGAATCGCGGCGGTTCTGCAACGACGGACGACGATGAGCGGCGAACCTTTCCCGGCCGGTGACGAAGGCGGTCTTCGCGCCATCCTGCGCGCGTTGCGCGCGCCGCTGACGACGACTGCGGTGCTCGCGGTCGTCGTCGCCACCGAAGGATCGACCTATCGCAAGGCCGGTGCGCTGATCCTGCTGTTGCAGGGCGCGCGCATCGGCTGGCTCTCGGGCGGCTGCCTCGAAGCCGAGCTCGAACACGCCGCGGCCGAGGTCGCCGCCGCGGGCAAGGCGCGCCACCTGCGGCTCGACACGCGCAGCGACGACGATCTCGTATTCGGCTCGGCCTCGGGTTGCCGCGGTGTCGTCGAACTGCTGCTGCTGCCGCTGAGCGAAACGGCGCCGCTGCTGGCCGCGTTACGCAGCCTCGATCGCGGCGACGCGCTGCAGCTGACCTTGCACGCCGACGGCAGCGGACGGGCCGGCAACGCCGCGCAGCACTGGCAGTGGACGGCGAGCGCGCTGCCGGCGGCGGCATCCTGGTCGCTGCGCCTCGCCGCACCGCGGCGCCTGCTGTTGCTCGGCGCCGGCCCCGAATCGCGTCCGCTGCTGCAGCTCGCGCACCTGCTCGGCTGGCGCGTCGACGTTGTCGAAGCGCGCGCGCGCTGGTTCGCCGCGCTCGCGGCAGCCGACGCGCATCACACCGGCCTGGACACCCTGGCACTGCGGCCGGACACACCGGCATTCGCCGCGGCTGTCGTCATGAGTCATCACTATTCGCGCGATCGCGACTTCCTCGCGTACTGCGCGGCCGGCGATATACCGTGGATCGGCCTGCTCGGTCCGATCGCGCGGCGCGATGCGTTGCTCGCCGAGCTCGACCTGCCGGCGCGCGAACGGCTGTTGCCGCGCCTGCAGGCGCCGGTCGGTCTGCGTCTGGGCGGCGAAGGGCCCGAGGCGATCGCGCTCGCGATCGTCGCGGCGCTGCAGCGCCACGGCGAAATGGCATGACCCCGCGGCACGGCGCCATCGTGCTCGCGGCCGGCGCGTCGCGGCGTCTCGGCCGGCCCAAGCAGCTCGTCGTGATGGATGGCGAAACCTTGCTGCATCGCACCGTGCGTCAGGCGCTCGCGACGCGGCCCGCGGATCTCGTCGTCGTCGTGGGTCACGCGGCAACGGGGTCGGTTGCGGCCGTTGCCGATCTCGCAGTGCGCTGCGTCGAAACGCGGATGCCGGAGGCGGGCATGGGCGCTTCCCTGCGCTGCGGCCTCGAGGCACTGGACGCCGCCTGCGACGGCGCACTGATTTTGGTCTGCGACCAGCCTGCGCTCGATGCGGCACACCTGACGACGATGCTTGCGCGCTGGCACGAACGACCGTGGAACGCCGTCGCGAGCGGCTATGCGGGTACGTTCGGCGTGCCCGCGCTGCTGCCGCGCGCGTGGCTGGCCGCCGCCGCGCTCGACGGCGATCGCGGCGCACGCGACCTGCTGCGGACGCGCAGGACCGATGTGCGGATCGTTGCGAACGAAGCACTGGCGCGCGATATCGATCGCCTGTCCGATCTGCCGCCGGCTCCCGACGAACGGTCGCGTTAGCGTCGTTCACGCCTGTTGCACGATCTGTCCTCGTGGCGGAAACAGTGGACGAGTTCGGCCATGCGCCAAATTTGTCATTTCCGGACGCGCGGGAAACGATTCAAGGCAAAATCCCGCGGTGCCCTGCCGAAAGTCATACGACGTTTGTCCTATTCATCGGCCGGCGCACGGTCCCGATAATGCCAACCAACCGATCGGTCAGTAGTCGCCTGTGGTCCCAACCCTTCTGGCATCCGCGTACGAGAACTCCGAGAAATCGGCGCTGGCGCGGATTCTGGTCGAAGCCGAAGTCCTGTTCGCGGAACGCGGCTTCGACGGGGTGTCGATCAACGAGGTCGCGCTGGCCGCCGGTGTCTGCAAAGCGAACGTGTTCCATCATTTCGCGACGAAGCAGGATCTGTACGAGCGCGTGCTCACGCAGGCTTGCGAGGCTTTCGGCAGGTCGCTGGATGCGTTGGAACTGAAAGAGCGGGATCTGGCTGGACGCCTGCGTCGGCTGGTGGAGTGGCACAACGCCTTCCTGCACCAGCGGCCGCACGGCACGCGCCTGATCTTGCGCGAGTTGACGGGATCGCCGACGGCGCTCGAACGCAGTCCGGTTTTTCCGCTGATTCAGCGCAATTTCGATCGCGTCGTCGG
>CAMLSI010000114.1 GCA_946482585.1 uncultured Lysobacteraceae bacterium | reverse complement strand
GCGACAAGCTCGACGTCATGGCCAAGGCGCTGCTGCTGTACGAAACCATCGATGCGGTGCAGATCGACGCCATCATGGAAGGCCGCGAGCCGCCGCCGCCGAAAGACTGGACCGGCAGCAGCAAGAGCGGCAGCACGCCGGCCAGCGGCCCGCGCGGTGAAAGCCCGATCGGCGGTCCGGCCGTCACGCGCAGCTCGGTGGACACCGACTGAGCCACGCGGTACCGTCCTGCGCAAAGGGCCGCGTCAGCGGCCCTTTGCATTTATGCACAATGCATCGAATCGCGACGAGGAGATTCGCATGATCCATCCCACGATCGACTGCGCCGGCCGCGAGCTCGTGCTCGACCGGCCGCGGATCTGCGGCATCGTCAACGTGACGCCGGATTCCTTCTCCGACGGCGGATCGCATTTCGACGCGGATGCCGCGATCCGTCATGGCCTCGCGCTCGTCGAGCAGGGCGCCGACCTGCTCGACGTCGGCGGCGAATCGACGCGTCCCGGCGCCGAGGCGGTGAGCGAGGACGAAGAACTGCGCCGCGTGATTCCGGTGATCGAAGCCCTGGCGCGCGAAACCGGCGTGCCGATCTCGATCGACACGTCCAAGCCCGGCGTCATGCGCGCGGCCGTGCGCGCCGGAGCGGGACTCATCAACGACGTCTGCGCGCTGCGCCAGGACGGCGCGCTCGATGCGGCCGCGGAGCTCGGCGTGCCGGTCTGCCTCATGCACATGCAGGGCGAGCCGCGCACCATGCAGGCCGATCCGCAGTACGACGAGGTCGTCGCGGACATCAAACGCTTCCTCGCCGACCGTCTGTTCAACTGCGAACTCGCCGGCATTCCGCGCAAGCGCCTGCTGATCGATCCAGGCTTCGGCTTCGGCAAGACGCTCGACCACAATGTCGAGCTGTTGCGCGAGCTGCAGCAGTTCGCGACGCTCAATGCGACGCTGTTCGTGGGGCTGTCGCGCAAGTCTTTCCTGGGCACGCTCGCCGGACGCCGCGAGCCCGCCGAGCGCGTGCATGCCTCGGTCGCCGCCGCGTTGATCGCGGTGCAGCGCGGTGCCGCCATCGTGCGCGTGCACGACGTGGCCGCGACGGCCGACGCGCTCAAGGTATGGAACGCGGTCGGCGTGGGCAGACCCGCGAGGACGTCATCGTCGCCGCCCCGCGTGCGCTGGGGCGACGACGACTAGCCGCTACAGCGAACCGCCGCCGCTCGGAAACGTGATGCTCCAGCTGTCGATGTAGACGTTGTTCGCATCGCCGTCGTTGACCGCACGCAGTATCCACAGACCGTCGGCCAGGCTGCCCGAGACATCGACGGTCTGCGTGAACGCAAAGACCGGGCCGTGGTCGTGCAGCGTCTTGTATGCCGCGCTGTTTGCGCTCTGCAGGCGGATCAGGAAATGACGCGGATTGATGGTTCCGGCGCCGCGCACCGCGAGCTTGAACTTCACGATGGTCCCCGCGGGAGCGTTCCTGCCGTACTGACCCCAGACCGTATTCGGCGAGGACTGCTCCACACCGGATGACGGAATGTAATAGTTGGCCGTGTTTTCGAAGTGAGTCGGTCTGGCGAACAGCGATGGAAGCGGCGTCGACACGGTGTCGCCGTCGTAGCCCGCGCCGATCGCGCGCAGCGTGTGGAGCGCGTCGATGGTGCCCCAGCCGCAGGAAGCCACTTCGTCGAAGATGCAGTCGAGCGCCGACGTACCGTTGTACTTCATGAGATTTTCGACCTGCTGCGGCGTGAACGCGCCGTTGCCGAGAATCATGGCGGCAAGGCCGGACACCTGCGCTGCGGCCACCGACGTGCCGGATCGCGCGGCATAGGTCTCGACGGTCTGTGTGGTCAGGCCGGAGTTCATCGTGGATTTCAGGCCGGCGGGTGCGACGACGTCGATCTTGTCGCCGTAGTTGGAAGGACCCGGAAAGTTGCCGGATGCCGCCATTGCCGCGACCGCGACGACATCGTCGCAGTTGGCGGGCGTGTAGTTCGCGACGTCGGCGCCGGCGTTGCCGGCGGCGACCACGATCACCGCACCGTTGTCGACGGCGGCATCGATCGCGTCCTGCAGGGTTGCGCTGCAGCTGCCCGGACTGCTGATGCCCAGATTGATGACCTTGGCCGGATTCGCGTTGGCCGGCACACCGGCGACGCTGCCGCCGGAAGCCCAGACGATGGCTTCCGCGATATCCGACACGGAACCGCCGCAGCGTCCGAGCACGCGCACCGGCACGATTTTCGCGTCATGGGCCATTCCGGCGATACCCTTGCCGTTGTTCGTCCGGGCCGCAATCACTCCGGCAATGAACGTGCCGTGCCAGCTCGAATGCTTGTCGACGTTCGGGGCGCCCACGCACTCGCCCGCGGCGTGCCAGTCGCCTTCGTCGTTCGGATCTGCGTCGCGGCCATCGCCGTCGCGCGCCGAGTCCATGTCCGAGATGAAGTCGTAGCCAGTGAGCACATTGGCGGCGAGATCGCCGTGCGGCGCGATGCCGGAGTCGATCACGGCGACATTCACGCCGATACCGGTCGAATAGTGCCAGGCACCGCTCGTATTCGTACCAAGGTACTCGCGGAAGTATGCGTTCTGCTGAGCGTAGAACTCGTCGTTGGGCGTGAACGCCTGCGTCAGCAGCCGGTCGGGTTCGACGGCCGCAATCGCCGGATGGCGTGCGAGCTCGCCCATGAGCTTCGCGGCTCCGGCGCCGTCCTGGGTTGCGGTCGCGCCGGCGTTGACCGGATCGCGCGCCTCGATGAGCCAGCCGCCGGTCGCGAGCTGCCGCACCCGGTCGAGGCGGAGACCGGACGCACGGCCGACACGATCGAGCTCGGCGTCCAGTGCGGCCGCATCGCTCGCGGCGTCCAGCTTCACAATGAAGCGCGAAATCGTCGTGCGCTCGCCCGATGGGCCGACGTCGAGCGCGGTGCGGTCGGCCGAGCCGGCGCTTGCCGAAACGCTGGTGAGGGCCAGCACGAATGCCCGTGCAAGTCCGGCGGTCGTCGGGAAATTCGGATGCATGAATCACCTCCTGGTCGGCTGCGTCCGTCGCGCGATTGGCAGGTGCGAATCCGTAGCGGCGGACGCGGCCCGGAAAGAAACGGGAATCGCGCGAAGAACGAACGCGCGGATATTCTTTTCTTGCCGGCCGTGCAGGCGCCGCCGCCGCCCCGATGCCGGAGCGGCGGCGACCGAGCCTTACAGCGGATTGAACACGCTCGGGAAACCGAGACTCCAGCTGTCGATGTAGACGTTGTTCGCGCTGCCGGAATTGAGCACGCGCAGTTTCCAGAGTCCGTCGGCGATCTCGCTCGAGGCGTCGACGGTCTGCGTATAGGTAAAGGCCGCTCCGTTGTTGTGCAGCACCTTGACCACGCTGCCATCCGGTGCGATGAGCTCGATCTTGTATTTCTTCGGATCGATGACGGCACCGATGCCGCGTGCGATCAGCTTGAACTTCACCGTCAGCGACGACGGCGCGTTCGCGCCGTACTGACCCCACACCGTGTTCGGCACGAGTTCCACGACACTCGGAGCGAGGTGATAGTTGTTCGTGTTCTCGAAGAACGTCGGCTTGAAGAAGCTCGCCGGGCTCGGGCTCGCGGCGATATCACCGTTGAAGCCCTGGCCGACCGCACGCAGCGTATGCAGTGCATCGATGAGGCCCCAGCCGCAGGACTTGACCGAGTCGAAGGCGCAGTCGAGCGCCGCGGTGCCGTTGTACTTCATGAGGTTCTCGACCTGCTGCGGCGTGAACGAGTCCTCGGCGAGGATCATCGCCGCGAGTCCGGCGACCTGCGGGGCCGCCATCGAGGTGCCGTTGAGCGTCTTGTAGCCTTCGGCGACCTGGATCGTCGTGCCGGTATTGACCGTCGACAGGATGCCGCCCGGCGCGGCGACGTCGATCTTGTCGCCGTAGTTCGAATAGGCGGCGAGCGCGCCGGAAGTCGTCGTCGCTGCGACCGCGACGACGTTGTTGCAGCGTGCCGGTGTGTAGTTCGCCACATTGGCGCTGTCGTTGCCCGCCGCGACGACGACCACGGCGCCGTTGTTGACCGCCGTGTTGATCGCGCTCTGCATGTTCGCGCTGCAGCTGCCCTGGCCGCCGAGGCTCAGGTTGATGACCTGCGCCGCGTTCGTGTTGGCCGGAATGCCGGCGACCGAACCACCCGATGCCCAGATGATCGCGTCGATGACGTCGGACAGCGAACCGCCGCAGCGGCCGAGCACGCGCAGCGGAACGACTTTCGCGCCATAGGCCATGCCGGCCGTGCCCTTGAAGCTGTTGTTCGTCACCGCGGCGACGATTCCGGCCACGTGCGAGCCGTGCCAGCTCGAGTTCTCGCTGCCGTTCGGATCGGCCGCGCAGTCGCCGACTTCGTACCAGTCGCCTTCGTCGTTCGGGTTCGGGTCGCGGCCGTCACCGTCGCGCGCCGTCGTCGAGTTCGTGATGAAGTCGTAGCCGCCGACGATGTTCGCGTCGAGATCGCTGTGTGGCGTGATGCCCGTATCGATCACGGCAACCTTGATGCCGCTGCCGGTCGAGTAGTGCCAGGCGCCGGCGGCATTCGTGCCGAAGCGCGAACGGAAATACGCCCACTGATCCGGATAGCGGTCGTCGTTCGGCGTGAACGTATGCGTCAGCAGGCGATCGGGCTCGATGGCCGCGACTGACGCGCTGCGGGCGATTTCTTCCATGACGAGTGCGGCTTCGGCACCGGCGAGTGTCGTGCCGCCGCCGGCTTTCGTGCCGTCCTGCGCTTCGATCAGCCACGCGCCGGTCGCGAGCTGACGCACGATGTCGAAGCGGCGGCCGAACGTTGCGCCGACGCGGTCGAGTTCGCCACGCAGTGTCGCCGGTCCGGCGTTGGCATCGAGCGTGACGATGAGGCGCGGGACCGGCGTGGTTGCGTCGAGCGCGCTGGTGTCGACGCGCACGGGGGCGTCGCCAGCGGGTGCGGCGGCCTGTGCCGCGGCGATGGCGAAAGCGAGCACGAGCGCACGCGCGAGCTGCGTGGTCTTCGGGGTGGTGCGAGTCTGCCGAGACATGACGTTTCTCCGATCGGCAACGCCTGTCCCTGCCGCGGGATTGCGGCGGCGTCGTTTCCGCGAGTGCGGCGCGTTGCTGGTCCTCAAAACGGCGGCGCCGAAAAAAAGCGAACAATGTTCGGTTGTCCACGCGGCGCACGTTCCGGGCGCGCCGTCGCCGGGAAAAGCCCGGAAGTGGCCGGCCGTGCCGCAGTCTGGCAACCTAGGCGGCCCGGTTCCCGCCGCTGTCGCGCGCGGGCCGTTCGAGGCGGCAGGCGCAATGAGCAAACGCAAGTATTTCGGCACCGACGGCATTCGCGGTCATGTCGGCGAATGGCCGATCACCGCGGAATTCATGCTCAAGCTCGGCCGTGCGGCCGGCAAGGTGCTCGCCGGTCCCGACGGCGTGGCGACCGTCGTCATCGGCAAGGACACGCGCATCTCGGGCTACATGTTCGAATCGGCGCTCGAGGCCGGCCTCGTCGCCGCCGGCGCGAGCGTGCGCCTGCTCGGGCCGATGCCGACGCCGGCGGTGGCCTACCTGACGCGCAGCCTGCGTGCGAGCGCCGGCATCGTGATCAGTGCCTCGCACAATCCGCATCAGGACAACGGCATCAAATTCTTTTCCGGCGTCGGCGAGAAACTCGCCGACGAGGTCGAGGCCGCGATCGAGCAGGAACTCGATGCGCCGTTCGTCACCGTCCCGTCCGAACGCATCGGCAAGGCCGCGCGTGTCGCCGACGCGGCGACGCGCTATGCCGAGTTCTGCAATTCGACGTTTCCGCAGGACCGCGACCTGCGCGGACGCAAGCTCGTCATCGACTGCGCGCACGGCGCGACCTACCAGATCGCGCCGAAGCTGTTCGCCGAACTCGGCGCGAAAGTCAGCACCATCGGCACGCAGCCCGACGGCCTCAACATCAATCGCGACTGCGGCTCGACGAGTCCGGCGGCGCTGCAGCGCGCCGTGGTGGAGCAGGGTGCCGATCTCGGCATCGCCTTCGACGGCGACGGCGACCGCGTGCAGTTCGTCGATCATCGCGGCAGCCTCGTCGACGGCGACGACATCCTCTACGTGCTCGCGAGCGACTGGCAGGCGAGCGGTCGTCTGCACGGCCCCGTCGTCGGCACGCTGATGACGAACTACGGCCTCGAACGTGCCTTCGCCGCGGCCGGTATCGGCTTCGTGCGTGCGAAAGTCGGCGATCGCTACGTGATGCGCCTGCTCAAGGAAACCGCCGGCGTCCTCGGCGGCGAGACCTCGGGTCACGTGCTCTGCCTCGACAGCGCATCGACCGGCGACGGCATCGTCAGCGCGCTGCAGGTGCTCGAGGTGCTGGTGCGCCGCGGCGGAAAACTCGCCGATCTCTGCGCGGGCTGGGAGCGCCTGCCGCAGATCACGCGCAACGTCCGCGTCGCGAACGCGGGCGGCCTGCTCGAACACGCGGCCGTGCTGGCCGAGCGAGCCGCGGTCGAGCGCGAGCTCGAGGGCCGCGGCCGGCTCGTGCTGCGCGCGTCGGGCACCGAGCCGCTGATCCGCGTCACGATCGAGGCGGCCGACGCGGCTCTGGTCGACGCGCTGGCCGGCCGCCTCGCGCGCGCCGTAGAATCCGCGGCCACGGAAACCGTCTGATTATTCGGCTGGCGCTGCCGCGGCGGCGGCGCACCCCGCAGCGGCGCTTGCGCCGTCGAGTCCACTCCGCAGGAATTCGTTCATGTCAGCAGCCATTCCCACCCTGGATATCCGCCGCTACGACACCGATCGCGACGCCTTCGTCGCCGAGCTCGGCGCCGCCTACCGCGAATGGGGCTTCGCGGGCATCCGCGGGCACGGCATCAGCGACGAACTCATCGACGGCGCCTATGACCGCTTCCGCGCGTTCTTCGCGCTGCCGACCGAAACCAAGATGAAGTACCACCTCGCCGGCACCGGCGGCGCGCGCGGCTACACGCCGTTCGGCGTCGAGACGGCGAAGGATTCGAAATACCCCGACCTCAAGGAGTTCTGGCACGTCGGCCGCGAGATTCCGCGCGATTCGCGCTTCGCCGACGTGATGCCGCCGAATCTCTGGCCCACGGAGATCGCCGGGTTCCGCGACTACGGCTACGGCCTGTATACCGCGCTCGACCATCTCGGCTCGCGCGTGCTGCGCGCGCTCGCGCTGCACATCGATCTGCCCGAGACCTTCTTCGACGACAAGATCGATTTCGGCAACTCGATCCTGCGCCCGATCCACTACCCGCCGATCACGGCGCCGGACATTCCCAACGTGCGCGCCGGCGCGCACGAGGACATCAACTTCATCACCTTGCTCGTCGGTGCCAGCGCGGCCGGCCTCGAAGTGAAATCGCGTGCCGGCGAATGGGTGCCGTTCACTTCGGACTCCGACACCATCGTCGTCAACATCGGCGACATGCTGCAGCGCCTCACGAACCACGTGTATCCGTCGACGACGCACCGGGTCGTGAATCCGCCCGGAGAACTCGCGCGCAAGCCGCGCTATTCGGTGCCGTTCTTCCTGCATCCGAACCCCGACGTCGTGCTCGATCCGCTCGCCTCCTGCATCACGCCGGACAACCCGAGCCGCTATTCGACCTCGATCACCTCGCACGAATACCTCATGGAGCGCCTGCGCGAGATCAAGCTCGCGTAGTTTTCGCAGATTGACGGGGCTCGGCAGGCGAGCCCCGACAGCGAGGTCGTGATGCGACCTCGCTGCGCGTTCGTTCGACGCTGCGGTTCGCGTCGCTCAACCTATGGCGACGCATCCGCGAACGTCACGACGTCGACGTGTTCGCGGCTCGCATGCACCGACACGTTCCAGGCAACTGTGGCGGCGGTGCCGCGCGGCGCGCGGAAGATCACGGTGATGTGGTCGCGATACAGCGGCTCGACGGGTTTCCCGTCGGCTGTCGCCGCCTTGACCTCGAACGGTTCGTAGAACGCTGCGCGATGCGCGACGACGACGAATTCGCCGGCGGCGGACTCGCCGCGCACGTCGAAGTCGACCGGATTGGACGGCAGGTTCGGATGGGCCGGGAACATGCCGGGGACGGCCGGCGGCGAGGGCGTGCCGGCCTGGAACACCCGCGATACCGCGCTGTAGCCCAGATGCGCGATGCGCTGCTGCGGTTCGGCGGCCAGCGCGCGCCAGGCGTAGTCGCGCAGCCCGATCAGCGCGCGCTCGCCTGGCGGACCGCCGATCCGGACTTGATCGGCGCGGCCGCAGCGCACGAGGAGGCCCGTACCCAGCGACTGGTCGATGAACTCGGCGTAGTGCGCGTACAGCGTCGTCGGCGCGCAGAGCGGCGCCGTGATCGCATACCGATCGCGCATCGCGAGCAGCAGGATCGTATGGCGCTCGCCGTTGGTGGTGCGGCGGATCACATTCATGAGGCCGTGCTTTTCCGGCGGATCGGTCGAGACCAGCGCTTCCTCGGGCGGATGCGCGAGTACGTAGTGAATCGCGTGCGACCATGCCGCCCATGACGCGAGCAGCGACGCGGCAGCGACGCGCGCGGGCCGGCCGAGACCGCAGAGCCGATCGAGGCCGAGCGCGATCAATGCCGCGATCAGCGGCAGGTGCGCGAAGATCATCCAGAACGGCGTGATCGGTCGCAGCGCGAGCACGAACGCAGACTGCAGCGGCAGCAGGATCATCAGCGTCACGGCCATGCGCCGGCGTTCGCGCGAAGGGGCGCTCAGCGCGAGCGCGGCGCAGGCGGCGAGTGCGCCCAGATGCAGCAGCATCAGCGAACGCCGCAGTGCAGCCGGCGCTTCCAGCCAATAGCGCAACGTATATTCAGCGCCATAGCCTGCCAGGCTCAGGAGCATCGCGCCGAGGCGGGTCGGCGTCGGCAGCGCCGGATCGCGATTCGTGTAGCTGCCTATCGTCTGCAGATCGGTGAAGCCGGTCTGTACCTGCTCGACGAACATCGGTGCGAGGCTCAGCAGCGAAACGCCGGCGACGATCGCGAGATCGCGCAGGCGCGACGCCGTGCCGCGTGCCGAAGCGATCGCATAGAGAACCAGCAAGGTGCCGATCAGCAGCGTCGTGGGATGCGCATGGAACATCGCCGTCGCCGCGATGCCTAGCAGCGCGGCGCGGCCGGCGCCGGGACGATCGCGGTAGTGCAGCGCGCACCAGAATCCGAACAGCATCGCGGTCTCGACGACTGTGGTGTGCGTCATCGCCGCGAGAATGAACGACGACCAGCCCGGCACGAAGAAGGCGAGCGCGAACAGAAGGCCCAGTCGGGTGCCGCCATAGCGGCGACCGATCGCGTAGGCGAGCGGAAATTTCAGCGCCGCGATCGCCGCGGTCAGTACCGGCACCGTGAGCGGATGCGGCAGCAGCCACATCGCCGCGCCGAGCAGGTAGTACCAGAGTGGCCCGAGATGCAGGGTGTTGTAGATGACGGGGCCGGTCAGCGGCCACTGTTGGCCAGTCGCGATCTGCTGCGCGAAGTACAGATCGCGCAAGGTATCGGGGGTGCCCGCCATGCCGGCCGCCGTCGCTATCTGCAGCAGCATCAGGCCTGCGATGACCGCGTGATGCACATACGGCGGCGCCTTCGCCGATGCGGCGAGCGGCCCCGGCGCCTGCACGATCGACGCGCCGGTTTCGTGGAGTGGCAGTTCCGTCGAAGGTGTCTGTCTGGGCACGGGAACGTCTTGGTCGGAGAACACGGTCGCTCGCCTGCGCTCACCGTCCGCGACACCTTTCGGCCGGCGGGCGGCAGCGTGTGCGATCGCTATTTTTCGATCGGCGTCGAGAGGAACGAAGCGCGCTGCTCGCACGATTCCCGGTAGCGAGAGAGCTTCGGATAGTCCCGCAGCGGAAGGTCCTGCGGCAAACGATCGTCCAGGAACGCCAGCATGCAGCCGGTCATGACATCCGCGTGCGAAAAGCCGAAGCGATGCAGCCAACCGTCGTCGGTCGCGCTTTCCAGTCGGTCGAGTCCGGCGGCGATCTGGGCGAGACAGCGCCGCTCCCAGTATTCGCTGCGGTGCTCGGGCGCGTGAAACTGCCGCTCGTACCCGACCTGGGCGATTTTCTCGGTGATCGAGATGCTCATGGCACAGAGCTGCAGGACTTCCCGGCGCGCCGTGCCGTGTGTCGGCGTCAGCGCGCGCTCGCGACCGATGAGCTCGTCGAGATGATCGATGATGGCCGAGCTGTCGACGAGCAAGTGCTGCCGGTCGACGACGAGCGCGGGAATGCGTGTCATCGGGCTCCACGCACGAACCGCATCGGGTTCGGAAAACACCGAGTGCGTGTCGTGTTCGTAGTCGAACGCATATTCGCGCAAGGTGATCGCGACGCGCCGCGTGAACGGCGAGTCGTACTGTCCGACCAGCAGCAGGCTAGGCGGTTCGTGTTTCATCCGGTGGTCCGAAACAGGCCCGGCATTCACTGTTTCGGCTCTTGCACGCGGAAATCCTTCGAGCGGCGCTGGATCAGGTTCAGCGCGAAGCGGTCCGGCAGCAATTTGACCAGTGTCTTGATCGTGCGATTCACGCGGCCGGTCACGTAGACGATCTCGCCGCGTTCCATTGCGGCGAGACCTTCGCGTGCGACGTCCTCGGCCGTCATCCACAGCCACTTCGGCATGCGCGATACCTGCTCGCGCGAGCCGACGACGTCATGGAATTCCGACAGCGTGAAGCCCGGGCAGATTGCGCAGATCTTCACGTCCTGCGCCGTGTTTTCGAGGCCGAGCGATTGCGAGAACTTGATCATGAAGGCCTTCGACGCGGCATACAGCGTGTGGCCGGCCGAGCCGGGTACGTGACCTGCGAGCGAGGCGATGTTCGCGATGCGGCCGTAGCCGCGCTGCTGCATGCCGGGCAACAGCCGGTAGGCGAGTTCGCACGGCGCCGTGACCATGACCTGCAGGAAATCCGCGTGCACTTTCCACGGCTGCGAGAGGTAGTGCCCGGCGACGCCGTAGCCTGCGTTGTTGACGAGCACGTCGATCGCGATCCCGCGGCTTTCGATCTCGGCGCAGAGCGCAGCGCTGGCGTCGGGTTCGACGAGGTCCGCGCGAACGGTTTCGACGCGAATGCGGTGTTGCCGGCCCAGTTCCTCGGCGAGCGCGGCGAGGCGATCGTCGCGGCGTGCGGTCAGCACGAGCGAATGGCCGCTCGCGGCCAGCGCGCGAGCGAACGCGGTGCCGATGCCGGCCGAGGCGCCGGTGACCAAAGCCCAGCGGGTGGAAATGGGCATCGTGTGGTTTTCCTTGGGCGATGGCGGCGCGTCGCCGCGGACGGAGTCGCGATTCAACCCGAGAGCCCGGCTCGTCGCAACGGCGCATTGCGCGAGCGCGGGCGCGTCGCTATCCTGCGCGCCCCTTCGCGGGAACGGACCCGATGCGGCGCAAACTGGTGGCAGGCAACTGGAAGATGCACGGCAGCGCCGCCACCGCGGCGGAGCTCGTGCGCGCCATCGTCGCCGGCATGCCGGCGCAGATCGATGTCGCCGTGTTTCCGCCGGCTGCCTATGTGGCCGGCCTCGTCGCGGCGCACGGCGCGAGCTCGCTCGCATTCGGCGTGCAGGACGTGAGCGAGCATGCGCAGGGTGCCTATACCGGCGAACTCGCCGCATCGATGGCGGCCGACATCGGTTGCCGTTTCGCGCTCGTCGGCCACTCCGAACGGCGTCAGTACCACGCGGAATCGAACGAGTGCGTCGCCGCGAAGTTCGCCCAGGCGCAGGCGGCCGGCATCACGCCGGTACTGTGCGTCGGCGAAACGCTGGAACAGCGCGAGGCGGATCGCACCGAAGCCGTAGTCGGCGCACAGATCGACGCGGTCGTGAAGGCCTGCGGCATCGCCGCGTTCGGCAACGCGGTCGTGGCGTACGAGCCGGTCTGGGCGATCGGCACGGGCCGTACCGCGACCGCGGAACAGGCGCAGGCGGTTCATGCATTCATCCGTAGCCAACTCGCCGATCACGATGCTACACTCGCCAACTCGCTGCGCTTGCTCTATGGCGGCAGCGTCAA
>CAMLSI010000113.1 GCA_946482585.1 uncultured Lysobacteraceae bacterium | reverse complement strand
CTGCGCGGCATCGCCCGCGTCGCCGGTCCAATCCACGCCCGATGCCAGATGAGCCGCGTAGTCGGGCCAGCGGCGGCGGGCGGAATTGGGGATCAGCGAGTCCCAGACCGAATGCAGATTCCAGTTCTCGCGGCCGTAGCGCAACTGGACGGTATTGCCGCCCTTGTCGCGCCTGAAGCTCGCATGCAGCGGCTGGTGCACGTCGGCGATCAGGTGCGAGACGAAGCGCAGCGCGTCGGCACGCTCGGCGCGCGGACGCGACCGGTCGGCGAGGATCTCGAGGTAACGATCGATCGCGGCGACGACGCACTCGCCGTTGCGGCAATCGCGCCCGGGATCGTAGCGGCACTTGTCGCTGGAAAAATTCACATAGTGCAACTTGCCGGTGGCGCGAAAGCGCGCCGGGTCGGTATCGCGCAGGTCGTCGGCCCAGGTCGCGATGTCGACGAGCGTGCTTTCGTGGTCGGGCTGCAGCAGCGTCCTTATCTCCTGGCGTACCGGCGCGGAGATTCGCTCCTGCGCCATGCCGGCGATGGTGTTGTGTGCGAGCACGCCCCAGGCCCCGGCGGGCGCCGCGAACAGGGCGAGGACGAAATACATGGCGACGTAGCGGAATGAACGCATGCGGAGGATGTGACCAGGGATGGAAAATGACGGGCCGCGTGCGGAACGCAGCGCAGGACGACGGCGCAATCGGCGTGCTTCACGCCAGATCGCCCGCCTGTACGGGGATGCGCAGGAACACCTGGCCGTTCGCGTCGGCGGGCGGCAGCCGGCCCGCGCGTATGTTGACCTGGAGCGCCGGATACAGCAGACGCGGTACCGGCAGGGTTGCGTCGCGCGACCGGCGCAGCGCGACATAGTCGGCTTCGCTGGTATCGCGGCGCAACTGCGCGTTGCCGCTGCGCTGCTCGACGAGATCGACCGCGGCGCGCGGTTCGGCATCGCGCGGCGGATAGTCGTGGCACAGATAGAGTTTCGTCGCCGCCGGCAGCGCATAGAGATGCTGGATCGACCGGTACTGACGCGCCGCGTCGCCGCCCGGGAAATCGCAGCGGCCGGTGCCGGCCGCCGGCGAGAACACGGTGTCGCCGACGAATACCGCATCGCCTACGCGATAACTCATGCCGTCGCCGGTATGCCCCGGCGTCGCGAACGCCTCGATCGCGAGCGCGCCGAGCGGGAGTCGCTCGCCGTCGGCGATCAGATGATCGAAGTCGGAACCGTCCGCGGCGAATTCGTCGCCGAACGAGAACACGCGCTTCCAGTGCTGCTGCACGGCGACGATGCCTGCGCCGATGGCGCTGCGCGCCGGATGGCCTTCCGCGCGCAGTTCGCGCCGCAACCAGTCGGTCGCGGTCAGATGATCCGCATGCGCATGCGTCTCGAGCAGCCATTCGACGCGAAGTTTGTGAGCGTGAATGGCCGCGAGGATGGCTTGCGCCGAGGTGGTCGACGCGCGGCCGCTCGCACTGTCGAAATCGAGGACGGGATCGATCACGGCGGCGGCCGTGCCCTCGCCATCGCTGACCAGATGCGACCAGGTATTCGTTGTCGCGTGGAAAAACGAATCGACGACCATCAGCGCGCGGGTTGCGGGAAAAATGGAGAGGCGCGCACACCGCGGCGCCGATGACCACTACTTACCCGCTATTTCGCGCGACGGCAAGGCAGCGAGGAGCCCTTACGCTACTGACGGGCGGACGCGGTGCGGCGCAACAGCGGCTTCAGTACACGCCGTGCTCGAGGCGCATGAGCTCCGTCACGACGGCTTCGCGGTCGCCGACCATGAGCACTTCGAGCGGCGAACGCTGGTTCAGGTGGTGGTTGCGCGAGCTGAGCCAGGCCGACGCGATCACGCTGTTGCCGAGCACGTGGGTCGCGAGCTGGACGAGGCTGTCGTCGACGATGCGCAGGGTTTCGTAGAGTGCGAGCGCGCGGCGCGCGAACGCCTCTTGCGCGGCCTGCAGCTCGCCGCGCGCGGCACGCGCCTGGCGCGCGAGGTCGGCGAGAACGGCATTGTTCGTCTGATGCGGCGGGACCGCATAGTGATTCGATGTCGGCGGAGCGGCGGGACGGCCCAGGGACGGCGTCGGCGGAACGGCCGGACGTGTCTGCGGCGGCGGCGGAGTCGTCCGCGCCTGCGGCTGGGCCGGCGGTGAGACAGGAGTGCGCGGCGGCGGCGCGGCCGGCGGACGCGCAGCGGTTTGAGACGGTGCTGGCGTCGTGCCGGACTCCGGCAGGGTCGAGGGCCAGGTCGAAGTCCATGAACGCTGGGTCGACATATCGCCTCCAAACAGGGCCGCTGAAACCGGCGCGACGCCTGATGCTGCGTCCGAACCGGCTACCAATAACGATCGCGGTCAGCCCCCGCCGACCCGCCCCCGCAGCGACCGCGGCGCAAGCTTAGCATCGGCGTCGTGACGAGGGCGTGCGAACGATACCCCCGACCCGGGGCTGCGAAATGCGCGCTGGCGCACGAACCCTCCGGAATCGGACCGGCGGCCGGAATTGGGCGGCGGACGCGGCGCCCCGGCCCTGCTGCAGCGCGGCAAGCGGCGCCGCACCGACGGTTCGCCGACCGCGCCGGACGGATTCCGGCGCGGCGGCCGCCTCAGCGCAACACGTCGTCGAGGAACGCGATCGCCGCGTCCGACCCGGACTGGCCAAGCCAGAACATGGCCTTCTGCTTGATCTCGCGCGGGAAATCGCCACGGATCAGCGCGATCAGTGCCTTGTCGGCCTCGCCATCCTCCAGTTGCGACAGCGCGAACACGGCCTGTTCGCGCACGTCGGCGTCCTGCTCGCGGCGCAGCGCCTCGGTGATGTCGGCCGCGGCGCGTTTGTCCTCCATCTGCGCGAGCCAGAACAGCGACTGGCCGCGAACCTCGGTCGAGCGGTCGGTGCGCGCGATCGCGAGGACGCGCGGATAGGTGTCGTGCTCAGCCGCCTGCGACAGCACGAACACCGCGTGCTGGCGAATGTCCGGGTCGGCGTCGTCGTGCGCATAGCGTTCGACCGCGGCCACCCCTTCCGCACCGCGCGCCTGCCCCATCCAGAACAGCGCGGCCTGGCGCTGCTGCGACGGACGCTCGGCCGCGGCCAGATCACGCAGCGCGGTCATCGCGACCGGTGTCGCATGGAACGCGAGTGCGGCAATGGCTTCGTCGTCATCGTCGTCTTTGGCGCCGCCGTGACTGCGCGCGTGGGCGGCGAGCCAGTTCACGCTCGCCGCCGGGTCGACCTCGTCGACGCGGCGCAGCGGCTCGGCGCTGCGGACCGGGCACGTCGCCGAGAACGCGCGCACCTTGTCGACGACGCCGCGTTTCAGGTGCGCGTAGACGACGAGCCCATCGGCGTCGCCGACAGACGGCGATGCCTTTTCGATGTTATTCCACTGGCGTCCGTCGAGATCGCAGCCACGACGTTCGACGACGCTGCCGCGGATGTGCTGGCAGCAGGCGTCGCCGGCATCGGGCGCGCGCGGAACCTGCCACGACACCCAGCCGTCGCCCGTGCCGATACGGCGCGAGAGATCGTCGGCGGCGGCAGCGGAAACGAACGGCGTCAGGCCGAGCAGCAGCAATGCAAGTGCGGTACGCATGAGGAATCTCCGGATCAGGGCCACGGCGGCGGCGGTGCGCAGGCGACCGTCGCGCCGTCTCGCGGCACGTGGGAACGATGGCGGGGAAACGTGATGCCGGCCGGCGGTCGGCTACTGCAGTTCGTGCTCGATGATCTCCAGCGCCGCGTCGTCGCCCATCGTGGTCAACATGCGCAGGATCTGCCGCTTCTCTTCCTTGCTTTTCGCGTTCTTGTACAACGCTGTCATCGCCTTCGCGTCGTCGCTGATCAGGAGCCCCTGCAGGATCGCGTCGCGTTCCGCGGAGGTTTTCGCTTTCGGGTACAGCGCGACCAGCGCGTCGCTGGCCTTCTTCTCGCCGGCGATGCCGATCGCGCGATAGGCCTCGAGCCGCGCCGCTTCGCTCGGATGCGTACCGGCGATCTGCACCAGCGCTTCCACGTCGCCGGCGACGCCGAGCGACTGCACGATCTGCTTCTGCAGCTCCGGCTCCTTGACGCTCGGCATCAGCTGCTTCAGTTCGTCCGTCGCGTCCATCGCGCCGAGCAGCTGGATCGCATCGTGGCGCAGCGCCGGATCGGTTTCGTCGCGTGCGGCGCCGAAGACGAGGTCCTTGCGATCGGCGATCATCCACGCCTGAAGCACTTCGCGCTTGTCTTCGGAGCGTGCCGACTTGTACAGGGTCGAGAGTTCGGCCAGCGCCTTGTCGTCGCCGCTGACGCCGAGCATGCGGATCGCTTCGCTGCGCAGCGCCGGATCGCCGTTGCGCGCGATGCCGACGAGTTCGACCAGCGCCTCGCTCGAATCGATCTGACTCAGCACGAACAGCGCGCGCCGCTTGACCTTCTCCGGCTGCTGTCCGCGCAGCACTTTCTTGAGCAGCGGCACGGCGCGTTCCGGCGGCGCATTCATCAGGCCCTCGACCGCGATCTCGGCGAGCTCCCCTCCGCCGTCGCCTCCGCCGCCGCCACCTCCTCCACCGCCACCGCCACCTCCGCCGCCACTTCCTCCACCGCCGCCGCTCTCGGCGCTCAATTCGCTCTGGCGCAGCAAGGTCTCAGCCTCGGCGATCCAGCGGCTCTGCGGAAAATTCTCGCGCAGGCGGTCGACCCTGCGGCGCGCATCCGCCGGACGCTTGGCCTGCACGAGCACGTAGGCCTGCCAGAAGATCGCGGTGTCGACGTTGGATTCGCCGCGTTCGACCATGCGCTTCTCGAGCCGCGTAAAGCGATCCAGCGCCTGACGCCAATCCGACTTGGCCATGAACTCCTGGCCTTCGCTGTAGAGCGCATTGAGCTCCTTGTCGGCGGTCTTCACGTCGGCGCCGGCCGGCACTGCCGAAACGAGCGGCGCGGCCGTCGCGAGCAGCAGGCCGAGCATGCAAGAAAGTATATTTCTGTTCATCGTAAACTCCGTCAGATCGAGGTCGGTCGCTGCGATTCCATGCGCGCCTGTGTCGCGCGCAGCTGGAACAGCAGATCGGTCTTGTCGACGTAGTCGCGCAAGCCGTCGGAACCTTGGATGGGGTCAGCGGGCGCCGGGTTAGCCAGCTCGATCAGCAGCGGTTCGAGCTGCTGCAGGAAATTCGCAAGACGCGGATTGCCCGCACGCGCCGCGGCCTGGGCGTAGAGGCGATTCGATTCGAGCAGGCCCGCGGCGAGTTCGCGGTTGCTCTCGAGCAGCGCCGCGTTGTCGCTGTTGACCGCGGTCAGCACCACGCCTTCGGTTTCGCGCAGATGCGCAGTGACGTAGGCGTCGAGCACGCGCGCGGCCATGTCGTGTTTCGCGAGCATCGTCGGCGGATTCGTGCCGCCCGGGCGCTCCGGACCGGAAGGCTGGCGCCCCAGCAGGAAACCCACGCCGAGCGCCGCGACCAGCGCGAACGCCGTACCGGTGTAGCGCAGCAACGGCCGCACGCGGGCGCGATGGCGTTCGCGAGGCTCGGCGCGCGGACTCGCCGCATGACGCCGGTCGGACGCGGGATCGGCTGCGGCCTGCTGCTCCCATCGCTGCCACAGGCGCTGCTCGAAACCGGCCTCGGCTTCCGGCACCGGCTGCGCGTCGACCGCGCCGAGGGTCGCGAGCAGTGTGTCGTAGCGTGCGCGCAGCACGGCGGAGCCGGCCAGCGCGCGCTCGATCGCGGCGCAGTCGGCCGCCGACAGGCCGTCGCGATAGTGGTAGAGAATCAGGTCGGCGTCACGGATCGTATCCATCGCTTACCTCAGCGGTTCCAGCGCGCCGCGAAGCTTGCGCACGGCGCGGAAGATGGCCTGCTTGCAGGCGGAAACATTGATCGCCAGCACGCCGCAGATCTCCTCCAGCGACTGGCCCTCGTGATGGCGCAGCACGAAGGCGCTGCGCTCCAGGTGCGTCATGCGGTCGAGCTGTACCTGGACCCGGCGTCCGATCTCCTGGCCGCCGGCGAGCTGCTCCGGTCCGGGAAGTTCGTCCGCATGCGCTGCCAGGAAATCCTCGGCGCCGTCCTCGGCATTGGCCGCGTCGGACAGGAACTGCTCGCGACCGCTTCGGCGGCGCAGTTGTTCCAATGCCGCATTGACCGTAATCCGGTGCAGCCAGGTCTTGAAGTTCGCGCGACCGTCGAAATCGCCGAGATGGCGCCAGGCGTTGAGCAGCGCTTCCTGCACCGCGTCTTCGGCCAGCGCGGCGTCGCGCGTGATGCGCGCGGCCACGGCATACAACGGACGCGTCTCGCCCTCGACCAGGCGCCGGAACGCATCGCGATCTCCATTGCGGGCTCGGGCGACCCGTTCGTCGTCGACTGTCATGGCCGCATGGATGCCGCCAGGGCGGATTCGGTTAGCACGGCGCCAACGGTAGCCGGTCGCGGCCGCGGCTGCAGGCGGCTCCGGCCGGGCCGTCACGACGCACCCGGGGGCCATATGCCGGGCGCCGCGCCGCGACGATTGCTACAATCCCGTGTCTTTTCGTTCATCCCCCCACCCTTTCAGGAGCCCTCACCATGGCGGTGAAAGTTGCCATCAACGGCTACGGCCGTATCGGCCGCAACGTTCTGCGTGCGCTGTACGAAGCCGGCCGCAACCAGGAAATCCAGATCGTCGCGATCAACGACCTGGGCGATGCCGAAACCAATGCGCACCTGACCCGCTACGACACCGCGCACGGCAAGTTCCCGTTCGACGTGGCCGTCGACGGCGGCGAGCTCATCGTCAAGGGCGACCGCATCAAGGTGTTCGCCGAGCGCGATCCGGCCAAGCTGCCCTGGGGCGCCCACGGCGTCGACGTGGTACTCGAGTGCACCGGCCTGTTCACGACCAAGGCCAAGGCCGGCGCCCATCTCGCCGGCGGCGCGAAGAAAGTCATCATTTCCGCGCCGGGCGGCAGCGACGTCGACGGCACCTTCGTCTACGGCGTCAACCACGACCAGCTCAAGGCCTCGCACGAAGTCATCTCCAACGCCTCGTGCACGACCAACTGCCTCGCGCCGCTGGCCAAGGTGCTGCACGAGAAGATCGGCATCGAGCACGGCCTGATGACGACGATCCACGCCTACACCAACGACCAGGTGCTGACCGACGTCTATCACTCCGACCTGCGCCGCGCGCGTTCGGCGACGCAGTCGCAGATTCCGACCAAGACCGGCGCGGCCGCGGCCGTCGGCCTGGTACTGCCGGAACTCAACGGCAAGCTCGACGGCTTCGCGATGCGTGTGCCGACGATCAACGTCTCGGTCGTCGATCTTTCGTTCGTCGCCAAGCGCGCGACGACGAACGCGGAAATCGACCAGATCGTGAAAGACGCTTCCGAAGGCGCACTCAAGGGCATCCTCGGCTTCAACAAGGCGCCGCTGGTGTCGGTCGACTTCAACCATGATCCGCGCTCGTCGATCTACGATGCCACGCTGACCAAGGTCATGGGCGGCACGCTCGTGAAGGTCTGCTCGTGGTACGACAACGAGTGGGGCTTCTCCAATCGCATGCTCGACATGACGCTCGCGCTGATGGCCGCGAAGTAGGTCTCGCGACCGCGGTGAACTCGACGCCCGCGCCGGAAGGCGCGGGCGTTTTCGTTTTCAGGACGGGTGGAAACGTGGGTTGCAGTGAACGACACAACCCAGCCTGCGTCATTCGACGCCGTCGACCGCGAGATGCAAGCGGTGAACGCGGCTCGCCGGTCGCGACGAGCCGCAACGCGCGGAGCGGTTCGGGCACAATCGTCCGCATGCTGCACACCTTCGCCGTCGCCAACTACCGTTCGCTGCGCGATCTGAAGCTCAGGCTCGAGCCGTTGACACTCGTCACCGGTGCCAACGGCAGCGGCAAGTCGAACCTCTATCGCGCGCTGCGGCTGCTGCAGGTGGCGGCCCACGGACGGCTCGCCGAGGCGATCGCGAACGAAGGCGGCATTCCGTCGCTGCAATGGGCCGGCCCCGCCGACACGCGCAGCCAGCAGAAACGGGGGGTCGCGCCTCAGGGCACGGTCCGGCGCCAGCCGCTGCGGATTGCGTTCGGCTTCGCCGCCGACGATGTCGCCTATCGCATCGAGCTCGGGCTGCCGGCCGGCGGCAATCCGGTGACGCAGCCCTCGCGTTTCCGGCTCGACCCCGAAGTCAAAGCCGAGTACGTCTGGCAGGCACCGCCGCAACGCAAGGGCAATACCTGGCTCGAACGCGAAGGTGCGGCCACACAGTTGCGCGATGCCGACGGCGAATGGCAACGGCTCGGCTTTCGCGTGGACGCGGCGCGTTCGGTGTTGTCGGAGCTCTCCGAACCGCAGCGTTTTCCGGAAATCTTCGCGCTGCGCGAGCGGCTGCGCAGCTGGCGTTTCTATGACGGTTTCCGCACCGACGCCGACAGCCAGCTGCGCCAGCCGCGGATCAGCGTGCAGACCGCGGTGCTGGCCGAAGACGGCCGCGATCTTGCCGCGGCGCTACAGACCATCATCGAGATCGGCGATGCCCAGGCGCTGCAGCAGGCCGTCGACGATGCATTTCCCGGCTCGCGCATCGTCGTCCTCGGCGACGACGCGCGGCTCGAAGTCGGACTCGAGGTCGAAGGATTGCTGCGGCCGCTGCACGCCACCGAACTCTCCGACGGCACGCTGCGTTATCTGTGCCTCCTCGCCGCGCTCATGAGTCCGCGGCCGCCGGAGCTGCTCGTACTCAACGAGCCCGAACAAAGTCTGCATCCGGATCTACTCAAACCGCTGGCGCGCCAGATCGTCGCCGCGTCGAAGCGCAGTCAGATCTGGATCATCAGCCATGCGCCGAAGCTCGTCGCCGCGGTCGAAGACGCGGCGGAACTCGTCGCGATCGAATTGCGGCGCGAGTACGGCGAAACGCGCGTGATCGGCCAGGGGCTGCTCGACGAGCCGGTCTGGCCCTAAGCTGCGCGACCGGCGCGCCCCTCATGGGGCGCGCCGCGTGCCGTGCTGCTACTTCGGTGTCGATTGCGGGAATTGCTGGTTCATGAGCAGATTCCACGGGACGTTCAAGGTGGTGGAAATGGCCCCATTGGCGGGTTGACCCGGCTGGAGGGGCTCGAGATATGCGCCCGCAACGTTGAGGCCGAGCGCCTTCGTCATGCCCCAACCGGAATCCCAGGCAGCGCGTTCCGTTTCCGCCTTCGGCGAGCTGCCGTTGACGTAAGCCAGCCACGAACTCGACACGGTGCCGTAGCTCAGGAAGAACGGCTGGGCTGCAACGAACTTGAACATGTTTTCTGCCAGCGGTGCGTCCTTGCTCCAGGCGAACGGCCCTCCGCCTCCCATCAACGCGCCGCCGAGCAATGTGCCGCCATAGCCCACGACCGTACTGGCGCCGACCTGCCGCATATCGAGTGTCGGGTTGTTGTTCCGCGCCTGCGCAGCTGCGTTGTTCCATCCCGCCAGCGCGCCACCGAGTGCAGCCTTCTGCGCGGACCCTACCACCACCGCGCCTCCTGCGAGCGAGGCAGGAACACTCCATATCGTCATCCAGTACCCGGTGACCGTATTGAGCGATTCGTTGAGCTGGCCCCAGATGCGGCGCCCCTCCTCGTACTTCTCTGGGGTGCATCCATGGTTGCAATACATCCTGTCGTAATCGGTGAGCCCCCTACCGCCGCTGGGTGCACCGCCGTTGATTCCCGCAGATGCGGTTCCCTGCGACGTACTCGGCGCCGCCGTGCCGCCGGCTTTCGATCCGTGCAGGTCGATGGCGCCGCCCAGGTTTACGGCCGCGTGTTCGGCGCGCATCTGCGCATCGCGCCGACGGAGTTCCTCCCTGCGGTGGTACTCGCGCCAGGCCTTGCGGCAGCTGCTGCCGCAGACCGATGCGTTGCTGCTCTCGCCGCCGTGCGAGCCGCAATCGCCGGGCCAGCAGCTCATGTTGGGGCCGGTCGGCGCCGGCGGCGGATCCGCCAGCGGCGGCGACCAGCCGCCAGCGCCCTCATCCTCGAAACCGTTGGGATCGATACGGCTGGTCGGATTGTTCGACGCGTAGCTGTAGCCGTTCGTCCCTGGCGCGGCGAGCGGATCGACGCTGAGGAAGCGCTCGGCGATCGGATCGTAGACGCGGCCGCCCATGTGCACGAGGCTCAGGTTCGGCTCGTCCTCGTGGCCACTGTAACCGCCGAGGCGCGTCGAGGAGTTGGTCAGGATCACCGTACTGTCGTTGGCCCAGTCCGTATACCTCAGCCGACCGAAAGCGTCGTAGCTGCGCAGCGTCTTGACTTCCGCCACCGCGGCGCCTGGCGCCCGGTGGGTCGCGATGTCGACCGAGCCGAGATGATCGTAGTGCGGAAAGACCGTCGGCTTCGCGCTGAGCGTCCCGGTGCTGCGCGCTTCGTCGTACGACAGGATCGCGACGTCGCGGCCGCGTGCCTTCACCTTGAAGCGATGCACGATGGGGCTCGAATTCGCCGGCGTCACGCGCTCGTACAGGCCCGGAAACGCGGTAGTCACGTTGTCGACCTGCGACGTGTCACGCGACGTGCGCAGGACTTCACCGTGCGGGCCGTAGAGGAACCTCGCAAGCACCTTGCCCGGCGCACCGGTGATCGTCGACGGCAGATTCATGTCGTTATAGGCGATGTCCTGCACCGGATCGGCGATCAGCCCGGTCGCGCGATGCGTGACATTGCCGATCGCGTCGTAGGCGAGGCTCATGCCGTTGACGTCCTTGGTCAGGCGCGTCGGATGCAGCGCGTCGTACTCGCGCTGGCCGCCGAGACGGTTGCCGAGCTTGTCGTAGTCGTAGGCTCGTTTCGCAATCGGCGCTCCGATCGGGATGTTAAAAATTGGGTCGAACTGGTTGTAGACCTGCCTGCCATGCAGCCGATTCAACGCATCGTAGGAGAACTCTTCGAGTTGCATCGACGGGCCGGCAGATCGATAGCGACCTTTGAGGTTGCCTACAGGGTCGTAGTTGAAATTCAAGACGCTCAGGTACGGATCGGCGGCGGCTGAGCCGGCTTTGACGGTCACCATGTCCAGCGCACCGTCGGCCGTGTAATGGTTCGTCTCGACCGCGCCGTCGCCCGTCGTGAACTGATCGGGGCGGTTCTGAAGGTCGGTTGTGTCTACGCGCCACAGCAATTCGGCGCCAGGGTACGTGACCACTTCCCGCAGCGACAGGTCGTGCAGATCGTCATAGCGGTACTCGACGGCGACGGCGGAGGATTGCCCGGCCAGCTTCGGATAGGTCACGTGCCTGAGGCGGCCGGCGGAGTCGTAGTCGTAGTCGACAGCGAGCGTGTCCGCCGTGCGCGGGACTTCGCCGGGCATCGTATAGGTCTGCCGCTTGATCCGTCCGAGGTCGTCGTAAAAATATTCGAGCGCGGTCTGCACGCCGCCGACCGCGGTCTCGAAATCCGTGCGGATGACCTGCGAGATCGCACCGGGCGACTTGTCCACCGGCACATCGGCTGCCGGCGCATAGTCGATGTGCGTACGCGAGCGCACGAGCCCCGTGGAACCGGTGACGCTCGTATCGACGGGACGGCCCGACGCATCGCGGCTCTCGATGCGCCAGACGTCGCCGTTCGCGTTCGTGCGCGTTTCGAGGTCCAGCAGGCCGTTGTAGGTATAGCTGGTGTAGCCGGTTTCCGCGTCGTTGCTGCTTTCGAGCAGGCCGTGTTCGTTCCAGTGCAGTTCACGCCCGTTCTGCCCGACGGATGCGCTCAACAGGTTCGTGCCGTGGCGGAGCGCGCCGAACGGTTCGTAGACGTAGCGATAGGTCGTTTCTTCCGGCGTGCCGACGCCGCGGCGCGTCTTGACCACTTCGCCGCGCGCATCCCTCAGCGTGACCGTGGTATGCCCGTTGGCGTCCACCGTAGTCGACTCCAGACCGTCGTAGCTGTAGGTCGTGGTGCCCTTGCCCGGAAACGAGGCCGAAAGGATGCGGCCCACATTGTCGTAAGCGTAGGTCGTCTTGTAGTAGTCATAGGGCGGCGTCGTTTTCGGCTCGGGCACACCGCGCGCCACGAGCGCTTCGAGCGGCGCG
>CAMLSI010000112.1 GCA_946482585.1 uncultured Lysobacteraceae bacterium | reverse complement strand
GCGACCGCCTCGGGCAGCGCGAACTGCTCGCCGGGAATGCCGGTGATGAAGCGGCCGCCGCGGATTTCGCCGCGGGCCTCGAGGCGTTGGTAGACGCGCACGAGTTCGCGCCAGGGCGGCAGCCAGGCGGCTTCGCGCTCGAGCAGCCGCCAGCAGATCACGCCGTAGCGACGCAACAGCACGCGCGCGACGTGTTCGATCTCGTCGCTGCCCTGCGCCGGCTGGCGCGGCGCGCGGATCAGCGCCCAGCGTCCCGCATCCTGGATGCCGAACAGCGCGGGCTTGCGACGGCGAAGGCGCGAGCCGGCACCGTTGCGTTTCGACGCAGGCACGAGCAGCGCGCGCAGTCCGGCGAAGCTGTCGCAGTGCGCGCGGCCGCGGACCACGAGTTCGGCGAGGGCGTCCTCGAGCTCGGTGCGCAGCAGGCGCGCACCGTCGGCGATCTCGTCGAAGAACGACGCGCCGTGCTCGTCGAGGTAGTCGGCGACGCGTTGCGCGCGCGAACTCAGCTCCGGCACCTCGTCGGAACGCAGCGCCAGACGCGTCCACAGCGGCGCATTGCGGCGCGGCAACAGCAATATCGGCGTGGCGCGCAGCGACGGATTGCCACGTGCCGCGCCATCGGCCGTGCTCGGCCGCAACCGCGTCCACAGCGTGCGGCCGGCCGTACACAATTCGTCGAGCCACGCGATCGAGTAGTCGCGCACGCGTGCCGGCAACAAGTCCGATTCCCACGCGATCGCAGGTGCCTCGAATCCTTCGAGCTGGCCGAGCACGCCGGCCAGCGCTTCGGGCCCGCGCGCGCGCTCGCCTTCGCTGAGACGCTGCCAGTCGAACAGGAAGCGCTGGAAGTCGCGCGGCGAGACCGGCTCGATCTCGCGACGCAACTGCTTGAGCGTGTAGCGGTGGATACGCGCGAGCAGATGCCGCTCGCACCATTCCTCGGCGCCGCCGTCAGGACTGAAGCGCCCCTGCATCACATAGCCCTCGCTCTGCAGCGCCAGCAACGCCGCTTCGATGTCGCTCGGCGGCAGCGACAGCGATTGCGCGAGCGTGTCCGCGCGTGTCGGCCCGAGGCTCGTGAGGCGCGCGCGCAGCAGTTCGCGCAGCGCCGTTTCGCGCGACCACTCCGCCTGCGCGTATTCTTCGGGCACGTCGACCCCGGGTTCGCAGGTCGCGTCGGGAAACAGCGTTCGCAGCATCGGCACCTGTTCGGTCGCGGCCCAGAATCGCGGTGCGGAAGACACGGCGGCGCCGTGGATGCGCGTCGCGCGTCCGTCGAGCGCGAGCGCCTGCAGCCAGCCCCTCCAGCCGGCATGGGTTTCGGCTTCGCCGTCGGTGATCACGCCGATGCCGATCAAGGCTTCATGCATTTCGTCCGCCGTGCGCGGCTGCGGCCAGGCTTCCTCGCGCACGGCGTCGATCGCGGCGGCGTCGAGCTTGCCGAGTTCGTCGGCGGACTCGGCCTCGCGATACAGCCGGCTCTGCACGGCCTGCGTGCGCCGCTCCTCGAGCGGCGCGTCGTCGAGGAACGCGTACGGACGCGCGTTGAGGATTTCCGCGGCGAGCGGCGACGGCGACGGCAGGTCGCGCGCGACCACCTCGATCTCGCCGCGCTCGAGCCGTCGCAGCAGATTCAGCCAGCCGTCGGCGTCCATGGCTTCGTGCAGGCAGTCGTGCAGCGTCTGCGCCACGAGCGGATGATCGGGAATCTCGCGCTCGCCGACGATGTTCTCGAGGCAGGCCACCTGATCGGGGAACACTGTGGCCAGCAGATCCTCGGACTTCATGCGCTGCAGTTGCGGCGGGACCTTGCGCCCGCCGACGAAGCGCGGCAAGGCGAGCGCCGTCGTCGCGTTCCAGCGCCAGCGCACACCGAACAGCGGCGCGTCGAGCAGCGCCTGCACGAGCACGTCGAGCGCCGATGCCGAATGCAGATAGCGCGACACGTCCAGCAGCGGAAAGCTGTGGCTCGTCGACAGCGACAGGATGATCGCGTCCTCGGTCGCCGCGGCCTGCAGTTCGAAGTTGAACTGGCGGCAGAAACGCTTGCGCAGCGCCAGCCCCCAGGCGCGGTTGAGGCGGCTGCCGAACGGCGAATGGATGATGAGCTGCGTGCCGCCCGATTCGTCGAAGAAGCGTTCCAGCACGATGCGCGACTGCGTCGGCAGCGCGCCGAGCGCGGCGACGGCCTTGCCGAGGTAATCGACGATCTGCCGCGATGCTTCCTCGTCCAGGTCCACCTCGCGCATGAGCCAGCGCAGCGCGGCGTCGGCGCCGCCTTCGGCCATCACGGCGGCGAAGTCCGCGCGCAACCGCGATACGCTGAACGACAGCTCGTCGCTGCGGCCCGGCGCCTCGCCGAGCCAGAACGGAATGTTCGGCGGCGCGCCCTTGGCGTCTTCGACGCGCACGCGCCCCGGTTCGACGCGCAGGATGCGGTAGCTCGCGTTGCCGAGCTGGAACACGTCGCCGGACAGGCTCTCGATCGCGAAGTCCTCGTTCACCGTGCCGATGGTGTGAGCGTCGGGCTCGAGGATCACCGCATAGTCGCCGGTATCGGGGATCGTGCCGCCGGACATCAGCGCGGTCATGCGCGCGCCCTTGCGTTCGCGCAGCCGTCGGTGCACCGCGTCGCGATGCACGTAGCCGGCGCGCGCGCCGCGGCGCGTGCTGAAACCCTCGGCGAGCATGCGCACGACGGCCGCATAGTCGGCGCGACTCAGCTCCGCATACGGCGCGGCGCGGCGGACGAGCGCATACAGCTCGTCCTCGTCCCAGTCGCGGCTCGCGGTCTCCGCCACGAGTTGCTGCGAGAGCACGTCGAGCGGCGCGACCGGAATGCGCAGCGCATCGAGTTCGCCGCGACGCACGCTGTCGAGCAGGGCCGCGCATTCGACGAGCTCGTCGCGCGACTGCGGGAACAGGCGCGCTTTCGGCACGCCGCCGACCGCATGGCCGGAACGGCCCGCGCGCTGCAGGAACGCGGCGATGGAACGCGGCGTGCCGAGCTGGCAGACGAGATTCACGTCGCCGATGTCGAGGCCCAGCTCCAGCGATGCCGTCGCCACCAGCACGCGCAGTTCGCCGCGCTTGAGCCGCTGCTCCGCTTCCAGGCGCGCCTCGCGCGCGAGGCTGCCGTGGTGCGCCGCGACGGCTTCCTTGCCGAGCCGTTCGCCGAGATGACGCGCGGCGCGTTCGGCCATGCGCCGCGTGTTGACGAATACCAACGTGGTGGTGTGCGCGCGCACGAGTTCGGCGACGCGATCGTAGACCTGCTCCCACTGATCGTTCGACATCACCGCGCCGAGCGGCGCCGGCGGCAGCTCCAGCGCGAGGTCGCGCTGCTTGCCGTAGCCGATGTCGACGATCTCGCAGTCCGGCGGCGTGCCGCCGTCGCCGGCACCGACGAGAAAGCGCGCGACCGCCTCGATGGGTTTCTGCGTGGCCGACAATCCGACACGCACCAGCGGCCGCGCACAGAGCGCCTGCAGCCGCTCCAACGACAGCGCGAGATGACTGCCGCGCTTGCTCGCCGCGACCGCGTGGATCTCGTCGACGATGACCGTGCGCACGGTCGACAGCATCGCGCGTCCCGACGCCGAGCCGAGCAGCACGTACAGGGACTCTGGCGTGGTGACCACGATATGCGGCGGCGTGCGGAAGGCCTTCTGCCGTTCCGCCGCGGGCGTGTCGCCCGTGCGCACCGCGGTGCGGATGTCGACGTCGGGCAGGCCGAGCGCGGCCAGCTCTTCGCGGATGCCCAGCAGCGGCGCCTCGAGGTTGAGCCGGATATCGTTCGACAGCGCCTTCAACGGCGAGACATAGACCACGGCCGTTTCGTCCGGCAGCCCGCCCTGCTCCAGGCCGCGCCGGACCAGGTCGTCGAGCGCCGCGAGAAACGCCGTCAGCGTCTTGCCCGAACCGGTCGGCGCCGCGACGAGCGTGTGCCGCCCGGCACGGATAGCCGGCCACGCGGCGCGCTGCGCCGGTGTCGGGCCGGGGAACGTCCGCTCGAACCAGCGGGCAACGGCGGGATGGAAGTGCGTCAGCGGCATGGAAGCAACGCGATCGGCGGCCGGAACGGCACCAGGCGACCGATATGGGGGATCGCGCTCGGAGCGTCAAGCGGGGGCGGCTATGGCGGGATCGGTCAGGCCATCGGTGCGCGCCGTCTGCGTCGGTCGGACTGGCGGCCGAAGCGTCGGGCTATCAAGCGTGCCAGCGAATAGATAACGGGCGAGCCATCAACCGCCCACCAGCGACGCGATGAACGCGTTGCGGTACGGCGACAGCAGCCACAGAAGAACGGCCACATTGGCCGCCGCAGAAAACCAGAACACAGCGATGAATGACACCTTCTTCGACTTGTGACGGAGCAACTGCTGCGCGACGAGGCCGCCCGGCCAGCCACCGAGCAGGCCGAGGAGTTGGAGCGTGCTTTCCTGCGTACGCCAGCGGTCTGCTCTCGCCGCCGCCTTGTCGAATGCATAAGCGCCGAACGTCAGGCTGCTCATGACGAGATATACGACAGCGACGATCGGAGGGAGCCTGCCCACTGCGGCCAAGACGACCACGAAGGCCACGAAGATGCCGGCCACGCCAAGCAGCATCGGTGTCGCGCTCTTACCCGACGAATGTGAAATTTTAGACTTTGCTACATATGAAGCGTTTGCGGCGCGAAGCCGGCCTTGACCATCCCTCTCGATGGTGTAGTTGACGCGATCCCCCTGAACGGGCCGGCGAGCGCCCCGAGGGAAGCTCTTGATATGGACGAACGCGCTCTCTCCACCGCCATTGGGCGTGATGAAGCCGAACCCCTTGTCATCCCTCCAGTCGGTGATGCGGCCTTGGAAGCGCACGGATGCTTTCCCGTTGCGGCTGACGTCTGCATTGAGCGGCGCTGTAGGCATCGGCTTGAATGACTAGTCTGATGGCGCGTCAGAGATGAACTGCAGCGGCTCGTTCTGTCGCGACATGCGATCCCGTGCCTGACCGGAAGTCGTCGCGTTCTCTCTACCCATCGGCAGATGTTTCACCCGCGCTCCAGGCCGAGGCGGGTGGAGAAGACCCGGTGGCTTCGGCCTTCGCCGCGCGCAGGATGACGCTCAAGCGCTCCGGGACCGGTACGGGACGCATTGTGTCGGGTGATACACAGACCTGCGTGAGCGTCGCCCGAAAGACTTCCTGTGCGTCGTTTCCCGTTGCGCTCACATGAAAGCCGAACGACGTCCTCCCCACATCCGTAGGGACGACCGTGATGGTCAGGACGTCGTCCCAGGTGAACGGCGCAAGAAACTCGACGGACAGGGATCGGGCCGGCGGCAGGATGCCCATGGCGAAGAGCTCCCGGACTGCCGGCCCGCCCAGAGCGTCTGCCAGCAAGTCGTGGACCGCCTCGACGACGAAGTAGGCCACCCGTGGCGTGTAGATGATCCCGCCCGGATCGCAGTCACCGAACAGTACGGTGCGAGTCGTGGTAAAGGGCATGATGGTGTGCGGAGACGGGTAGCCTAGCGTTCGAGGTAATGCGCCTGTTCCGGCCGGATAGCCCTGGCGCGAGGCCGATCATATGCGCAGAGGCCGCTCGCGCTACTGCGCGAGCGGGTGCGGATTCGCCGGTGCGAGCCAGCAATGGAAGAAGCGCGGCAGCGGCATGCGCGGCTCAGCCCTGGTACGGTCCCTTGACTTCGCCCCAGCCCCACCGGGGCATGGGCGCGTGCTGATCGACCGTTGCACCTGGCTGGGAGTTGATGACCGCGAGCCTCGAACCCCACTCCAGGTAGCCGACCAGCGCAGACCGGAACTCGGGATCATCCGGCAGGCCGAGTTCATCCGCCGTGGCGAGAAGCAGCTCGACCCAGCGACGCCGCTTGTCCTGGGTGAGGTGGCGATTCAGATGCTGCCGGATCATGTGCGGATGGCCGCCGTGATGTTCGGAGTAAGCCGCCGGACCACCGAGAACCTCCGCCAGGAAAGCGGCCACGTGGCCCGGATGATCCGCTCCCATATGGGCAAAGACCGGCCCGAGCAATTCGTCTCGTTTGACGTGCTCGTAGAAGCGCGCGGTCAGGCGATCCAGTGCATCGATTCCGCCCAGCCATTCGTAGAGGGTCGGAGTTTCCGAAGCCTGCATAGCGGGATTCCTTGTCGTCGCCTGACGCCTGAATGGAGCCGAGCCGCCAAGCGGCGTCGGCTTGAATGAATGATCAGCCGGCAGTCGACCACCCGTGACGTGGCACGGGAAGAGCGGGCCATCCGGCCGAGACCGCAGATTCTAGGGGCGACTGCACGACATCGGCGAGGCCCAGGAGACCATCGACATCCTCTCCGGTCTCGCCGCGAAGACAGGCTCTTGACGGACGGCGGCACCGGGCGACGCCGACAGCGAACCCCATGCCCTTCAGGCAGACCCGGTCGACATCGGTAGCGTGTGCTCGCGGCAGCGAGCGCACGATCGAGGCGGTGGATCGACCGGCACCCCGATCGTGCGATCGCCGGAGGCGGCCACGCGCTACCGACGTCGCAAGACCCCTACGGCAGCCTTCCCGCCCCTGCCGTCGCCGGCACGCTGACACCGAGCGACGGCGGATCGGCACTGAGCGTGTAGCCGTACGGCGGCTGCCAGTTGCCGGGCGGCAACCCGTCGCAACCGGCGAGATAGCCATCGACGAGCTGCGGCGTCAGAGCCGACGCATCGTCGCTCTGGAACCATTGGCTCTCGCCGCGGAAGCCGCTGCCGCCGCCGTGGTGTTGCACGAGCTTGCCGCAGATCTCATTGTTCGCGTTGATCTTCACGCCGAGCACGTGGAAGAAATTGCCCTGCGCGAGGATGTCGCCCTGCGTGCCCACCGCCATGCCGCTGCCCCACTTCTGGTTGGGCACCGAGGCGACGCTGCCCCGGTAGAAATTGTTATACAGGTGTACTCGGCCGTAGCGGACCCGCGGCATGCGCGACTGATTGAAGTACCAGTGGTTGCCGGTCATGGTCACCTTGAGCCGGCCCTGATCGCTCCAGGCCCGTCCGCTGTCGCCGTTGCCGATCAGGTTGGTCTTGTCGCTGGTCTCGAAGCGGCTGCTGGCGACGGTGACGTAGTTCGACGCGCGCACGATGTCGAGCGAACCGTCGCGCCGCGTCGCCGTGTAGGTGCCGTTGTACTGGCCGGGCCCGATCGTGACGTGGTCGATCCAGACCTGCTGCGCCCAGGACACGACGATGCCGTCGAACTCCGAGTCGGCCGAACCCGGGTTCACGTCCCACGGATTTTCGATCTGCAGGTTGCGCACGATCACGTTGCGCGTCCAGCCTGGATATTCCTCGGGATCTCCGCCATGGCTGACCCAGGCTTCGAAGTTGGACTTGGGCTCGGGGTTCGCGGGCGAATTGGCATGCGGCGGCGAGAACTCGCGGCCGATCGCGATCTGCGTGCCCGCAAAGCGAGCCGGCGAACCGTCGCTGCCGTTGATCCCCACGAGCGTGGTGTTGGACGGAATCACGACCGTGCCGCCCTGATGCTGGTCGGCGAAGCTCGTGTATTCCTCGTACACGCCGTTGGTGAAGCGGAAGTCGATCACGCCGACGACACGGATGATCTTCGGCGCGTTGCCGGCTTCCTGCAGCGCGGCGAGCAACTGTTCCTTGGTGAAGACGGTGTAGATGCGATTCGTCGCCGCGGCCGACCCGCCGGTGACGACGACCGGGCCGTATTCCGACCATGCGTGCCATCCGTTCGCCGGCGCCGTCTCGCGCTCGAAGCTCAGCACGCCGCCGGTCGGATCGGCCGGCAGATTCTGGTAATGATTCACATGTACCGGCGTCGGCGGCACCGCGACGTAGGACGGATTCGTCGTCGGCGCCGAGTAGGTGCGCACGCCCATCGCCGGCGGCAGCACGTTGCCGACCGGCAGCAGCGCGGCATCGACCGGATTGCCGCTCGACGAGCTCGAACTGCTGGAACTCGACGAAGACGAGCTCGAACTGGACGAACTCGACGACGAGCCGGAACCCTCCGAGCACGTGGCGCTGCCGACCGCGCCATGGTCCACGCGCAGGTTGTCGAGCGTCACATTGGCGCTGCTTTCGGTGCGCAGATGGAAGAACGAGGTTACCGTGCCCACCGTCGACGTCACCGATTCCACGCTGCCCGGCACGAGACTGCCGACGGCTTTGCTGTAGATGCGCGACGCGGAGCCCAGCGGCGAGGTCGCGGAACTGGTCGTGGTGTTGTCCACCATGACCTGCAGATTGCCACTGCCCGAGGCCGCGCGTACGCAGAACGACACGGTGTAGGTCTGGCCGAGATCGAAGATACCCGGCGGCGATGTCGTCGTCGTGGACTGTACGCCCGGCTGCGTGCTGCCGATCGAGAACCGTGCACCGGCCAGAGCCAGGCTGCCGTCGGCGATGGTGATGTTGCTGGCGCCGCCGAGGGCGAAATACATTTCGACCGCGGGTTGCGCGGGCAGGGAACGGTAGGCCGCGGTGCGGAAGGTCGCGGTCGTCGCCGCGTCGAAGTCTTCGGCGAACGGAATGACGGTGCCGGCGGAACTGCTCGAGCTCGACGAACTGCTGGAGCTGGACGAACTCGATGAACTGCTCGAACTCGACGAGCTGCTCGAGCTGGAGCTGCTGGAGCTCGACGAACTGCCGCCCGGGAATGCGAGGCAGGCGTCGATCCTGCCGGTACCCGAGTTCGCGAGTACGTGTTCGCGCACGTCGACGCCGGGCACGACCGTGTACGCATAGGGCGGCGTGTAGCTGACCGTCGAGGCGATCTGGCCGCCGTTCTGCACCGTGCCCGGCGTATTGCCCCAGGCGCAGGGATTGCTGGTGCAATTGGGCTGCGGCAGTTCGGTCCAGGTCACGTTCTGGAAGACGTTGTCGCCGTTCGTGTCCCAGTAGCCGATCTGGCTGCTGTCCTGCGAGATCACCACGTTGGTGGAATCTTCGAAGTGCGAACTGTCGATGCGGATCCTCGCGCCCATGCGCGAGTTGACCGCCGTGCGCTGCACGTTGCGGTAGTAGTTGTTCAGCACATGCCCTTCGCCGAAGCGGAACAGCGGCAGGCGCGACATCACGTTGTCCCAGCGATTGCCGACGAAGCTGATGCGGCGATTGAAGTTGTCGCTGTCGCTGGAACCCCAGAGCGAGGTCTTCCAGCTGTCGTGCAGGTAGTTGTACGACAGCGTGATGTTGTCGATGCTGCCCTTGCCGCTGACGAGTTCGTCGTAGAAATCCTGGTCGACCAGCAGCGAGTTGTAGAACTCGTTGTGGTCGATCCAGATGTTCGACGAGGGGCCGTCGATGCTGATCTGATCCTTGTCGCCGATGTTGACGTAGCGCATCGTCACGTTGCGCACGATCACGTTGTTGGCGCGCCAGATCTTGATGCCGATGCCGTCGAACAGCGAACCAGGCATGCCGATGATGGACACGTTGTTCATGTCCTTCACCTCGAACTTGGTGACGCTGCCGCTGTTGGCGGTCGTGATCACGCCGTCGACGAAGATCGTCAGCGGTTGCGGGTTGCCGACCTGATTGGCCAGCTCGGTCACGAGCTGCGTGCCCGTGGTCACCGTGACCGCGCGCCCGCCGGCGCCGCCCGTGGTTCCGCTACCCAGCGACGCGAACCCGGGCACGGTGTTGGCGACCTCGCAGGTCAGCGTGCCCGGTCCGCTGCTCGACGAGGACGAGCTGGAACTGCTCGACGAACTGCTGCTGGAGGAGCTCGAGCTCGACGAACTGCTCGAGCTGCTGGAACTGCCGGAACCCTCGCAGGTCGCTCCGGCCATCGTGCCGCGGTCGATGCGCAGATTGTCCATCACGACCGTAGTGCCGCTGTTGGTGCGCAATTGCAGGAATGAGGCCGCCGTTCCCACGTTGCCGGTCACGGCATACACCGTCCCGGGCACCATGTCCGCCACCGGAAATTCGCCGAGACGCGACGCCGCGCCGAGCGGCGAGTTCGCCGATGTCGTGGTGTTGTTGTCGATGTAGACGTAGAAGAACCCGGTATCGGAACGCGACACCACGCAGAACGAGATCGTGTAGGGCTGGCTCAGATCGAACACGCCCGGCGGCGCGCTCGTGGCGTTGCTGATCTGGCCCGGTACCGTGTTGCCGATCGTGAATCGCGCGCCGGTCATCGACAGTGCCTTTTCGGCGGTGACCAGCAGGCCGCTGCCGCCGCCGGTCGCGGTGTACATCGGCGTGTCCGGCTGGTTCGGAATGGCGCGATACGCCGCCGACCAGAAATTGCTGACGCTGCCGCCGCTGCCGGCGCCGGCGGTCGCCTCATCGAAAGTCTCGCTGAGCAGCGGCGGGACCGGACCGCCCTGCCCTTCGAAGCCATCGGCAAACAGCCGGTCCGCAGGACCGTCGCCGAGCGGATCCCAACCGATGCCGCCGCCGTAGGCGGAGAATATCTGTGCGCGTGTGGAGAATTCCGCCGCGAATTCCGCGGGCTGCAGGGCATAGCCGCCGACGCGGCTCGACAGATTGATCGGCGTGCCCGACAGGTCGGTGGTGCCGTACTCGCGCCAGCCGCTCGCCGCGCTCGGCACGGCCGGATTCGGTGCGGGCTGTCCGTTCACGCCGGCCGCGGCCCAGCCCGCCGCAGCGACGTGGCCGTCCATGCGCGTGTTGATGAAGGCGACATTGTCGAAATACGCCGCGCTGCCGCCGCTGCGCGCGAGATAGGCGCTGCCCGGCGGCACGTCGCCTCCGAGCGGACCGGGGCCGGGTCCGTGCGTGAGCGTGCTGTTGAGGAACACGAAGCCCTTGTCGTCCGCAGCGACTGTACGCGCCTGGAGCACGTAGCCGCCCTGGCTCGGATTGAAGGTGTCGCCGACCGAGCGGATCTCGCTTTCCTCGAACAGGCTCACGCGGTTGCCGCCCCAGATGAAGTCGACATTGCCTTCGACGAGGCAGCGATAGATCCACGCGTACGACTTCAGCTGCAGGGTGTCCTGCTCGCTCTGGAAACGCGCGTATTTCGCGACGAGACGATGCGTGCCGTCGCCGTTGAAGTAGATCGTCTCGGCCTGGCTCGGCGCGGCGGAACGCACGGTGGTGTTGCGCAGCGTGAGGTTTTCCAGCGTGAGCAGGTCGGCGCTCTCGACCAGGAACACGCTGCGTCCGCCGTTCGCCGCGCCGGGTCCCGGCGCGCGGCTGGTACCGGTGCCGGCGTTGAACGCTTCGGAGTTGCGGTAGTGCAGCACCACGCCGTCGCGCGTCTCGCCGACCAGGGAAAGACGATGCTTGCCGCGCAGGTAGAGCAGCTCGCGATAGTCGCCGTCGCCGATCAGGATCGTGACCGGCGCATCGCCCGGGAACTGCTGCACGGCGAAATCGATCGCGGCCTGCACGGTGCGGAAATCGGCCGCTCCGTCGTCGTCGACGACGAGCGTGGCGGAAGCTGTCGGCGCGGCACGCGTGGTGAAGCGCCAGCCGGCGGCCTCGCCCATGCCGTCGAACACGGTGCCGTTCAGCGTCGCTCCGGTGATCACGCCATTGTCGATGAGCACGCGATACTCGGTGCCGTAGTCCAGCGCATGACTGTGCGGAGCGATCGTCACGACGTTGCCAGCCACCGAGATCGCGTTGCGACGGATCACGCGCACGCGGTCCTGCCCCGGATGGCCCAGTGCGTCCACGTCCCCGTTCACGGGAATCGTGTCGACGAGCGCACCGTCGCTGACCCGGTGAATGCGTACGGCACCCGCGCTGCCGAGCGACGGCGCCGTATCGAAGCGCAGGCGCAACCGCGTATCCGCATGCGCGCTGTTCGCGAGCACAGCGGGCTCGGCCACGCCATTCAGATCGTAGACAGTGGTCGATGCAGCCAGGATCGTGGCCGCGATGGTTTTCTGTACCGCCGGATCCGACCCGCTCGTGAACGTGATCGTGCTGGTGCCGGCGGAGAGCGGCGTCAGCGTCACGGCAGTGCCGTTGACCGACGTCCCCACCACGCCGGGCTGACTCGACACCACGCTGAAGGTATCGGGCGTGCCGGCCGCCGTGACCGCCGTGACCGTGACGACGTGATCGGCCCCACCAGCGGG
>CAMLSI010000111.1 GCA_946482585.1 uncultured Lysobacteraceae bacterium | reverse complement strand
AGGTCGGCGCGCCGCTCGATCTTTACAACAATCCGCGCAACCGCTTCGTTGCCGATGCACTTTCGCGCCGGAAGATTGCGACGCTGTTGTTCGATCTGCTGACGCCGCACGAAGATGCTGCGCGCGCGACGCGGTTCGATATCGATTTTCTCGCCGGACGTCTGGAACTGGCGTTGGCCTGGATAGACGCCAACCCGGACTGCCGCGGCCTTCCGCTCGGTATTTTCGGCGCCAGCACGGGTGCAGCGGCGGCACTGCGGGTGGCCGCTGCACGCCCCGACGCCGTCGTCGCCGTCGTGTCGCGCGGCGGACGTCCGGATCTGGCCGGTCGCGAAACGCTGCAGCGGATCAGATGCCCCGTGTTGCTGATCGTCGGTGCCGAGGACCGCGAAGTAATAGCGCTCAACCAGATGGCGCGTGCCAGCATCGGTGCGCGCGCCGAACTCGTGATCGTGCCGGACGCCGGCCATCTGTTCGAGGAGCCGGGCACGCTCGAAGCAATGACGATGCTCGCGGCAGACTGGTTTCAGCGAAAGCTCCACCACCCCGCCGCCAGGCCCGCCGTCCCGCGCTCGGTGCATTGAGCCGGCCGCGCCAAAGTGCCGAGGACGTGACGCCGCATCGTGACGAAGCGACATCCGCTCATCCGCAGCGCATCCTTAGCGCAACGGGTCGAGCCGGCCGTCACGTTGCGAAAAAGCCCGGAGCCCGAACACGATCGAAATCTAGAACAACGACTGCAAAGGGGCTTCGGTACCGATGTGGGACACTCTGATCGCCGGTTACGATGCCCCTCGGGTGAAGACCCTCGTGAGCATTCTCGCGCGGCACGGTTTCGGCGATCTTCTGCGCCGGCTCGGCATTGCGCGTGCGCTTCATCGCATCGACGGCACGGTACCCGTTGAGCGCTTGGAGCACTGGATATCTCAGCCCGCGCCGGTGCGCGTGCGCCACGCGCTGGAGGAGATGGGCCCGTGCTTCGTCAAGCTCGGCCAACTCCTGGCCACACGCGTCGACCTTTTTCCGCCTGAATGGATAGCCGAATTCAGTCTCCTGCAGAATGCGGTGCCGCCGGTATCGTTCGAGTCGCTGCGGCACGAAATCGAGAACGCCTTGGGCGACGCGTTCGAAACGGCATTCAGCAGCATCGATCCCACGCCACTCGCCGCAGCATCGATCGCCCAAGTGCATCGGGCACGGCTTCCTGACGGACGCGAGGTCGTCATCAAAGTGCGCCGCCCGGGCATACGTCCGCTGATCGAGGCGGACATGCGGCTGCTCCAGTACGCCGCGCGCCGGATCGAGGCGCGCTTTCCCGAGCTGCGGCGCTTCCATCCGATCGGCATGGTGCGGCAATTCCGCGATTCGCTGATGCGGGAGCTCGACCTGGCCGCTGAATGCCGCAACGCCGAACGCATCGCCGCAAGCTTCTCCGGCGATCCGCGGCTGATCGTGCCGAGGGTGCACTGGCCCTGTACCAGCGAATCCGTCAACGTGCAGGACTATGTCGACGGGATTCCGCTGGCCGACCTCACCGGCCTCGAACGAGCCGGAATCGATCGCGCGACGCTAGCCCGCACGGGGGCGCGGTTCGTGCTGAAAATGATGCTGCGCGACGGGTTCTTTCATGCCGATCCGCATTCGGGCAATGTCTTCGCTCTGCCCGACAAGCGGATTGCGCTGATCGATTTCGGCATGGTTGGACATCTTTCGTCCACCAGACGACGCGAAGTCGTGCAGTTGCTCTTCGGGCTCGTGGAGCGTGACGCTGAACGCGTCTGCGCCGTTCTCCTCGACTGGGCGGGCGAAGCCGCCGTCGATGCAGCAGAACTTGCGGCCGACGTCGACACTTTCATCGACCGCTACCACGGCGTACCCCTGGCGCGTCTGGATCTGGCCGCCATGCTGCGCGACGTGACGGTGCTGTTACGGCAGCACCGGCTTGCGTTGCCGGCCGACCTGGCGCTCCTGATCAAAGTCTGCCTGACCTTGGACGGTCTCGGTCGCCGCCTCGATCCGGCGTTCGACATGGCGGCGCAGGCACGGCCTTTCCTGCGTAACGCAATGTTCGAGCGCTACCGCCCGGCAGTACTCGCACGGCAGGGCATGAACGCGGTGGCCGATTTGTCCGAGCTGATTGTCGCTTTGCCGCACGCGCTGCGGCGGCTGCTACGGACCGTACAGCGTGGCAAGGCCGGCATCCGCATGCAGGTCGACGAACTGCGCGATTTCAGCCGCGACGTCAGTCATTCCGCGAACCGGCTGGCCGGCAGCTTGGTCATCGCCGCGCTAATCGTCGGCTCCTCGATCACCATGACCGTCGAAGGCGGTCCGACATTGCTCGGTCTGCCGTTCTTCGGCTTGCTGGGTTTCGTCGGCGCCTCTATCGCCGGCATCTGGCTGCTCTTGGCTATCTTCGGAAGCGGCGGCGGCCGTTAATCCGGTGTCGGCGCCAGGGCCCGCGGCAACGATGGGTCCATTGACGGCGAACCAGGATGAACTCGCCTTACTGCCCCGGCTCGGGGCGCCGAGACGGACACGCGTCTAGCCGTACTGGCTCCGTGGAGGGCCGTCCGCTGGGCGTGCCGTCGGTGCGAACCGCGTCGACCGAAGAAGGGTCAGCGGGTCGATGTCGATTCCGAGACGCTGCAGTTCGCCATCGCCCGCCCCTTTCCGCGGGCTCGATGCTGGGCGGGAGCTTCGGCACGCGGCACTTCGGAAGGCGGCGAAGGCCTGAGCGCAATGCCGCGACCGGGCGCACGAACAGACCTGGACGGACCGATGGTCTGCGGGCGCAAACTGATTTTTACGATGCTTCGCCCCGCAGCGGAATGCAGGTCGGCGGGAACCTTGATCCGGAATGGCAGATGCCGGAACGCGGGCGAAGGAGATGGTGGGCGATGCGCATAGGCTGAAGTGACCAAGCCGGCGACCAGCGCTTCAAAGACAGAAAAAGAAAAAGCCCCTGTGAAGCAGGGGCTTTTCTGTGTGGCTGGGAGACTAGGATTCGAACCTAGATAAACGGAGTCAGAGTCCGTTGTCCTACCGTTAGACGATCTCCCATCAATTTGTCGCAGCGCGCGCTCTGACCTGGTGCGCGATGCGTTCGGGGCTTCCTGCCCCGTAGAAACGGGATTAGCGCTTCGAGAACTGCGTGGCGCGACGTGCTTTGTGCAGACCGACCTTCTTGCGTTCGACTTCGCGCGCATCGCGGGTCATGAACCCGGCCTTGCGCAGCGAGGACTTCAGGCTGTCGTCGTATTCGGTCAGTGCGCGCGAGATGCCGAGACGGATCGCGCCGGCCTGGCCGGTGGTGCCGCCGCCTTCAACGGTCACGAGGATGTCGAACTTGTCGGTGACGTTGAGCAGCTCCAGCGGCTGACGCACGATCATGCGGGCGGTTTCGCGGCCGAAGAACGTGTCGAGAGTCTTGCCGTTCACCGTGATGTTGCCGGTGCCCGGACGCAGGAACACGCGAGCGGCGGAGGTCTTGCGACGGCCGGTGCCGTAGTTCTGTTGCAGTGCCATGTGCTCTATTCCTGCGGAAATCAGATGTCCAGCGCCTGCGGCTGCTGGGCGGTGTGCGGATGCTCGGCGCCGGCGTAGACCTTGAGCTTGCGATACATCGCACGACCCAGCGGGTTCTTCGGCAGCATGCCCTTGACGCCGAATTCGATGACGCGCTCCGGGTGGGTCGCGAGCAGGTCCTTCAGCGAAATCGACTTCAGGTTGCCAATGTAGCCAGTGAAGCGGTGATAGAACTTGTCGTCCATCTTCGCGCCGGTGGCGTGGATCTTCTCGGCATTGACGACGACGATGTAATCACCGGTGTCGACGTGCGGAGTGAAGATGGTCTTGTGCTTGCCGCGCAGACGCAGCGCGATTTCGGAGCACAGGCGGCCCAGCGTCTTATTGGTCGCGTCGACGACGTACCAGTCGCGCTGTACGGTCTCAGCTTTTGCGCTGATCGTTTTCATGACTAAAGAAACCTTGTGCCAAGAGGGGCAGGGAAAGGCGCGGGATGATAGCGGCACATTCCTGAGGGTGCAACCCCTGGGGAGCAGCGATCCGGCCTTCGTCCCGGCAGGTCACCGGGGGGCGCGAATGCTAGCATGAACCGACATGTCTTCCAGCCCCCCCGGCCGAAATGCGGCCATCGATTTGCTGACTCTGGCCGACCAGTGCGTGCTCTGCGGGCTGTGCCTGCCGGCCTGCCCGACCTACCGGATCGGCCGGACCGAAGCGGAATCGCCGCGCGGCCGGATCGCCCTGGCGAAAGCGCTCGCTACCGGCGCGCTCGCGCCGGAGCCCGCCGCCCTGGCGCATCTCGATCACTGCCTGGGCTGCCTTTCCTGCGAACGGGTCTGTCCTTCGGGCGTGCAGTATGGCCAGCTCATCGATAGGCAGCGACAGATCGCCGCGACAGCGCCGGACCGGCTGCAACGCCTTATCTATGCATTGATCGCGCGGCCGCGACGGTTGCGGCGACTGGCGCGAGTGAGCCACGCATTGCGTCTGGCACGCTGGCTGAGTCCGCTTGCCAGGCGCTTCGCTCGTGGCCGCATCGGAATCGCGCGCTGGATTGCGCTGATTCCGCCGCTACCGACCTTGGCCGGCCTGCACGATGACGCCGGTCGGCCGGAAAACGAACGCGGCCGCGTCGGACTGTTTCTCGGTTGCGTCGCCTCCGCGTTCGATCGCGACACGCATGCCGCCGCGCGGAAAGTGCTGACGGCGCTCGGCTATCGCGTGATCGAGCCGCCGACACAGGGTTGTTGCGGCGCGCTGCCGCGCCATGCGGGACACACCGACATCGCCGCGACATCGGCCGCCGCGACGCGGGATGCCTTCGCGGCGGCCGATGTCGACACCGTGCTCGTGTCGGCTTCGGGCTGCTACGGCAGCCTGCGCGATCTCGCGTTCGCCGACAGCGGAATCCGCGTGCGCGAGATCGGCGAATTCCTCGCGGCCGACACGCAGTTCACGGCGCTGTCGTTCGCGCCGCTGCCGCTCAAGGCCGCGCTGCATCGTCCGTGCTCGCTCGACAACGGCGTGCGTGCGGCACCGACCACGCGAGCACTGCTGCAGCAGATTCCACAACTGGATATCGTCGAACTGCCGGCCCAGCCGCGCTGCTGCGGCGCCGGCGGCGCGCATTTCCTGCGTTACCCGGACATCGCCGACCCGCTGCGTGACGAGCGGATCGATCAGGTCGACGCCCTGGCCGGAGACTTGCTGCTGACCAGCAACATCGGCTGTCGCCTTCACCTCGCCGGCGGCCTGCGCGCGCGCGGCCGCGCCATCGATGTGCTGCATCCGATCACGCTGCTCGCGCGCCAGTTGAAAACCCGCCGCGGCTCCCCTACCCCGCCATCGTCGCCGCACGACGCTGCGCCCTGAATCACCCTCCGAGGAAACGCCCATGTTCACGCGTCATTACAGCCGCATCGACCGCCTGCTCGATCAGATCGAACACGCGCTGGGCACATCGCTCGGCGCGCGCGCCGAAGCCGCGCGTCCGAATCCGGCCGGCGAGCTGCCCGCGGCAGAGCTCGACGAAGCCGAGCGCCGCCATGCCGCGGGGCTCATGCGGATCAATCACACCGGGGAGGTCTGCGCGCAGGCGCTCTACCTCGGCCAGGCCGCCGTCGCGCGGGACGAGGCGACACGCACACAACTGCTGGAGGCCGCGCAGGAGGAGACCGACCATCTGTCGTGGTGCCAGGACCGGTTGCAGGAACTCGGCAGCCGTACCAGCGTGTTCAATCCGCTCTGGTACGCCGGCGCCTATGCGATGGGTCTCGCGGCCGGTCTGCGCGGCGACGGCTGGAACCTCGGTTTCGTGGTCGAGACCGAACGCCAGGTCGAGGCGCATCTCGACGAACATCTCGAGCACAACGGCCTGCCCGCGCAGGATGCGCGCAGCCGCGCGATCGTCGCGGTGATGAAAGACGACGAAGCACGCCATGCGGAGCATGCGCTCGTCGCGGGCGCCCGGCCGCTGCCGCGACCGATCCCGGATCTCATGCGCTTCGCCGCCGCGACGATGAAGACCGTCGTCTACCGGCTCTGACCCGCACGCCGGCTACGGCAGGCAGGCGTCGAACGCCGAGCGGAAGATCAGGTCGTTGTTCGCGGTGATCCCGAACGTGTTGCTGTTGTCGCTCGTACGACTCGGCGCGCTCGCGGTCAGCCGCAGGTTCGAGCCGGGCGTGTAGAGCACGACGCCCGGGAAGGTCGCAATGCCGTTGACGACCGTGACCGGCCCGCCGCCGGACACCGGGTTGGTGGTGCAGTTGGATCGCGTGAGCCGTACCTGCGTCGCGTTGTCGGACGTGACGAGGTTGCCGCTGCTGTCTTCGACGCGCACCGTGATCGTCGGCATCGTCATCCCGGCCTGCGTCGTCGCCGGCTGCTGCGCGAACGTGAGCACCGAGGGTGCTCCCGTCGTGATGTTGAACGATGCGCTCGTGACGGCGGGCAGGGTGCCGCCGCTCGCGCGCAAGGTGTAGCCGGTGCCGCCGAGATCGATGCGCAGATTGCTCCAGGTCGCGACACCCTGTACGAACGAGGCGCTGCCGCCGTTGCTGAGCACCGCGCTGCCGCCGTTCGGGTCGTTGCCGATCGCGATCGAGCTCGCCGCGAGCAATCCGTTCGGCACGAGCAGCCCTTCGTCGTCGAGCACGCGCACCTTGACCGCCGGCGTGATCGCGGCGTTGACCGCCGTGTTGACCGGCGCCTGCAGGAACGCGAGTGCGTTTTCGCGCTGGAAGCGCAGACGGCCGTAGCCGTACTGGTAGTCGCGTCCGGTCGTGCCGAGGTCGTTGCTGCCGGTCGTCGCCAGCGTGCGCAGCGGCGTGACGATCAGCGTGTCGAGCTGCGCGGCCGTGGCCGGAATGCCGTTGCGCTGCATCAGCAGCGCTGCCATGCCGGCGACGTGCGGTGTCGACGCGGAGGTGCCGGTGAAGTTCGTGGTGCCGTAGCTCACCGTCGCGACGTTGTCATAGCTCGCGACATCGGGCTTGAGGTTCGGGTCGCTGCCCGGACTCGTCGTCGGCAGGCCGCCGCCGAACGCGAGCACCGGTCCTTCCGAGCTGAACGGTTCCTGCGGATTCGTGCCGGCGGTCGCGACGTTGATCGCACCGACCGAGAGCACGTTCGGCGAATCGGCCGGAAAACCGAGGCTGCGCGCGGCGGTGCGGTGACCGAGCGGGATGTTCGCGAACACCTGCAGGTTGGTCGCCGTCGTCGGCGTGCCGACGACACGCACGACGGCCACGCCGAAGACGGCGCTGTTGGCCGCACAACCGCTCGTGGTTCCGCTCGCGACGAAGCTGATCTGCTCCTGCGGCGTCTGTCCGCTTCCGCCGCCCTGGATCAGCGTCGACTGCGCCGCGGGCAGCGCTTCCCAGGTCGAGGAATTGGTGCGCCGGTACAGATAGAGGTCGTAGTTGCGGTTGCTGCCCGGCGACGTCCAGGCATCCCAATAGAGATCCACCTGGATCAGTTCGCCGGCGGGAATGCAGTAGGCATCTCCCGCATTCGGGCCGACGCCGAATGCGTTGTAGAGCGTGTTGCTGCCGCTCCAGGAATGAAAGCCGCTGCCGGACCCCGATGCCAGCGAGAAGGCGCCGCCCCAGTGCTGCTGACGCTCGTTGCCCGCGGCGTTGACGACGAGCACGCCGCGGTTGCGCGCCCAGCCCGCGGCCTCGGCGATCGAGCCCGGCAGTGCCGTGCCGTCGCCCTTGCCGTCGAGCGGTGCGCCGAGCGAGGCCGAGATCACCTGCGCACGCACGGCGCCGGCCGAACCGCCCCCGCTGTTGAGGTTCGCCGCATCGAGGATGGCGCGACGCCAGTCGCCGACCGTGACCGTGTCGTAGGCGCGGAAATTCGCGCCGGTCGCGACGTCGTAAGCGATCTCGGTGGTCGCGTTGCCGTGACGCACGTTCATGCAGCCGAAGGTCGACGGCGAGCACTGCGCCGGGGGCGAGGCGAACGTCTTGTAGTCGAGCAGGCTGATGCGCGCGTCCGGCGGCCAGTCCTGTGACGCCTGCAGGTTGTTCACCTCGTTGCCGTTGTTGTCGAAGCTGTCGATCATCGCGATCACGACGCCGCTGCCGTTGAGCGGCGGCACGGCGCTCTGCCACAGGTTCGCGCGCCCCGCGGCCACGCCTTCACTGGTCTTGCTGCCGATCAGCGGGCGCACGAGGCGTGCCGGCACGATGCTGACGACGTCGCCGTCGCGCGCGAGATCGTAGAGCCGGTCCCGCGGCACGCTGGCCTCGATGCGATCGGCCGCGAGCACGTTGCGGATCTCGGCCGACGCACGCGAGAGCGCCTGCTCGGCATGCTGCAGTCCCGCGTCGGCGCCGAAACGCAGTTCGACCAGCACACGGTCGCTGCCGGCGAGCGCGGCCGGCAGCCTCGCCGCATCGCTGCCCGGCTGCGCGCGCAACTGCGCGTGGATCTTGCGCGCGACCTCGTCGCCGTCGTCGACCGGAACGGTCGGTGCCGGCACCGGCGCCTCCGCGGCGCCGTCCGCTTTCGCGAGCACATAGGGTTCGGCCATCGCGGGGACGGCGGCAATGGCCGCGAACACGATGGCAGCACGAATCGAACGAAGAGCCAGGGAGCGCGGCATGGAGGCGTGGTGCGGCGGAGAATGCGCGGATGCTAGCAATGCTCCGGTTCGCTTGCCGTTAACCGGCGTCACGTTCGGCGCCAAAAAAAAGCCCCGGCCGCAGGGCCGGGGCTTTCGATACGGCAAGGCGCGCGACCTCAGCCGAGGTTGCGGCCGTGGAACAGTTCTTCGATTTCGTACTTGAGCTGCTGCTCGATGCGGATCCGCTCCTTGAACGACAGGTCGGACGCGTTGGCTTCGAACAGGTAGGTGTCCAGCAGGAACTCCTTCACGTGCATCTTCGTGTGGAAGATGTTTTCCTGGTAGACGTTGACGTCGATCATCTCGTATCGCTGCTTGATGCCCTTGCTGAGGTAATCCTGGATCGAGTTGATCTTGTGGTCGATGTAGTGCTTCTTGCCCTTCACGTCGCGCGTGAAGCCGCGCACGCGATAGTCCATGGTCACGATGTCGGACTCGAAGCTCTCGATCAGGTAGTTCAGCGCCTTCAGCGGCGAGATCACGCCGCAGGTCGCCACGTCGATGTCCGCGCGGAACGTCGCGATGCCGTTGTGCGGATGCGTTTCCGGATAGGTGTGGACGGTGATGTGGCTCTTGTCGAGGTGCGCCACGACGGCATCGGAAATGACGTCCTTGCCGGCCTGCTTCTTGTCGATGATCGGCTGTTCGGAAATCAGGATCGTCACCGACGCGCCCTGCGGATCGTAGTCCTGGCGCGCGATGTTGAGGATGTTCGCGCCGATGATGTCAGCCACGTCCGTGAGGATCTGGGTCAGGCGGTCGGCGTCGTACTGCTCGTCGATGTACTCGATGTAGCGATCGCGCTGTTCCGGCGTCACCGCGTAGCAGATATCGTAGATGTTGAAGCTGAGCGCCTTGGTCAGGTTGTTGAAACCTTGGAGCTTCAGACGCGGGAGAGGCTTTACCACGGCGTAATACCTCGCGCAGGCCGGGGTGGGGGAAAGGGCGCGGATTATGGACCAATCGGGTGACGGTTTACACCGCCGCCCCGGGATTCGTTAAGCCACGCCGCTTTCGACTAAGATGCGGGCTTGCGCGGACGGACGCTTGGGGACCCGCCGCAATCCACGGGGCCGGGAAAGGCCGCAGACATCAGCCGCAACGGACGCACGCGGCTCGCAGAGGAATTGGGGCATCCGGGCATGCAGAAAATCGCCGATTTTCGTTACAACCTGCAACAGGCCGTCAACAAGGTTCAGGCTCCGCCCATGCTGGTGCCGGACCGCCAGGCCATGGAGCGGTTTCTGGGCCAGTGCCACCGGCGGCGCTACCCGAGCAAGACGGCGATCATCCGTCCCGGCGACTCCGCCAACATTCTCTATTACATCATCGACGGCTCGCTGACGGTCCTCACCGAAGACGAGGAAGGCCGCGAGCTGATCCTTGCCTACATCAATCGCGGCGAATTCATCGGCGAGATGGGCCTGTTCGTCGAGACGCCGCGGCGCGAGGTCATGGTGCGTTCGCGCACGCCGGTCGAGCTCGCCGAGATCAGCTACGAACGCCTGTTCCATCTGTTCGAGACCACGCTGGCCAGCGAGTGTCCGAAGATCCTGTTCGCGATCGGTTCGCAGCTGTCGAACCGCCTGCTGCACACCTCGCGCAAAGTCAGCCGCCTCGCGTTCATGGACGTCACGAGCCGCGTCGCCAAGACGCTGATCGATCTGACCGAAGAGCCCGATGCGATGACGCATCCCAAAGGCAGCCAGATCCGCATCTCGCGCCAGGAAATCAGCCGCATCGTCGGCTGCTCGCGCGAAATGGTCGGCCGCGTCCTCAAGCAGCTCGAAGAGCAGGGCATGATCACGGTCACCGGCAAGACCATCGTCGTGCTCGGCACGCGCTGAGCCGTTCCGGCAAACGCCTTCCCGAATCCCGTGCCGGCGCCCCGCGCGCCGGCGTCGCCCGTGCTCCGACCGGAATCAGCATGACCGCCACGATCGTCTTCGACTTCGACGGCGTGCTGCTGCGCGGCGACAGCTTCGCCGGTTATCTGCGCTGGCGCACGCGGGCGCGGCGCCGGCGCGTGCTCGCCGCCTTGCCGGTACTGCCGCTGCTGCCGCTGATGCGTCATCCGCGCACCCTGCCCTGGGCCGCACGAGTCTTCACGCGCGCGCTCACCCTGGGACTGGATCGCCACCGCTTCGAGGCCGAGATCGACGCATTCTGCGCGGTCTGGCTGGCCGCCGAAGGCCGGATCAACACGGCACTGGTCGAACGCCTGCGCGCGCACGTCGCCGCGGGCGACCGCGTATTCGTCATCAGCGGCACGGCGCAGTACCTGCTCGACGGCCTGCTGCGCGGACTCGGCATCGCCGGAGTCACCGCGGTCGGCACCTCGGTCGAGTTCGGTCGTGCCGGACTGTACGCGCGCCGGCACACCTTCGGCGCGACCAAGATCGCGGTACTGGCTGAATTCGGCGTCGCGGCGCCGTGGGCGGTGAGCTACAGCGACAGCTATGTGGACCTGCCGATACTCGCCGCGGCGCAGCGCGCCGTACTCGTGGAGCCGAGCGCGGCGCACGAGCGACTGCTGCGCGAGGCGCTCGGCGGGCGTGTCGAGCTGGTGGCGAAACCCTAGGTTGCCGTCAGCGAAGCAGGCCGCAACCTACCGATTCACGCAAACAGCCGCATCAGCTCCGTGCCCGGATCCGGCGCCCGCATGAAGGCTTCGCCGACGAGAAACGCGTGCACGCCGTTGTCGCGCATCAAGGCAACGTCGGCCGGCGCGAGGATGCCGCTTTCGGTGACGAGCACGTGGTCCGGCGGCACGCGGTCGCGCAGATCCAGCGTGGTCTGCAGCGACACTTCGAACGTGCGCAGGTTGCGGTTGTTGATGCCGATGAGCACGGGCAGGCGTTCGGCAACGACGAGCGCGCGCTCCATTTCCTCGGCGTCGTGGACTTCGACCAGCACATCCATGCCGAGGTCGATCGCTAGCGCGGCGAGTTCGATCAGCGCCGCGTCGCCGAGCGCCGCGACGATGAGCAGGATGCAATCTGCACCGAGCACACGCGCCTCGTAGATCTGATACGCGTCGATCGTGAAGTCCTTGCGCAGCACCGGCAGCGTGCAGGCGCCGCGCGCGGCCTGCAGGTAGTCGTCGCTGCCCTGGAAGAAGTCGACGTCGGTCAGCACCGACAGGCAGGCTGCATCGCCGGCCTCGTAGCTGCGCGCGATCGCGGCCGGATCGAAGTCGGGCCGGATCACGCCCTTGCTCGGGCTCGCCTTCTTGACCTCGGCGATCACGGCCGGCTGCTGCGCGGCGATGCGCGTGCGCAGGCTCGCGGCGAAGCCGCGCACGGCCGGCGCCGCATCGACCTGCGCCGACAGCGCGCGCAACGATACGCGGGCGCTGCGCGCCTGCACTTCCTCGGCCTTGCGCGCCAGGATCTTCTGGAGAATGTCGCTCA
>CAMLSI010000110.1 GCA_946482585.1 uncultured Lysobacteraceae bacterium | reverse complement strand
CGAACAGCTCCTGCTTGTAGGTCCAGCTCAGCTGCAGACCGCTGTCGCCTTCGCTGGCGGTCAGGTCGAGGTCGAAACGCACGCGCTCCACGCCGCGCGCGAGCGGCTCCAGCGACAGCCCCGGCAATTCCAGCGCGCCCGATTCGTGGTTCTGCAGCACGAACTTGATCTGGCAGACCGCGTTGTAGGCCAGGCTGCGTTCGGGCTTGAGCGCATCGATGAGCAGATCGAACGGCAGGTTCTGGTGCGCATAGGCCTCCAGCGCGGTACGACGGGCCTGGGCCAGCAGGTCGGCGACGCTCAGGTCGGGCGCGACGTCGTTGCGCAGGACCAGCGTGTTGATGAAGAAACCGATCAGCGGCGCGACTTCCGCCTGGCTGCGCCCGGCGATCGGCGTGGCGATCACGATGTCGCGCTCGCCGCTCCAGCGCGCGAGCAGCGCGGACAGCGCCGCCTGCAGCAGCATGAACAGGGTCATGTCGTGGCGCTGGGCGAACTGGCGCAGCTCCGCGAGCAGGCCGGCATCGAGGCTGCCCGCATGGCGCCGCGCGACGAAGCCCTGCCGCGCCGGGCGCGGCCGGTCCAGCGGCAGCGCATGCACGGCCGGAATCTGGCGCAGCTTCTCCTGCCAATAGGCCAGTTCGTCGCCGAACAGACCGCTCTGTTCGAGGCCGCGCTGCCACTGCGCATAGTCGACGTACTGGCGCGCGAGCGGCGCGAGCGGATCGTCGAGTCCCTGCGCGAACGCGGCATAGAGCTGCGCGAACTCCTTGACCAGCACGCCCATGGACCAGCCGTCGGCGGCAATATGGTGCAAAGTGAACAATACCGCATGCTCGTGCGCACCCAGCCGCACGATGGCGGTGCGCAGCATCAGGTCGGCCGACAGATCGAAGGCCGCGTCGACCTCGATGTCGGCGAGACGCTGCAGTTCGCGTTCGCGGGCGTGCGCGTCGAGCGCGGACAGGTCCAGCCAGCGGATCGGCGCCGAACACGGCGCGCCGACGATCTGCTGCGCCACGCCGTCGCGCTCCTCGAAACGCGTGCGCAGCACGTCGTGGCGCGCGACGACCGCATCGAGGGTGCGCTGGAACAGGTCGCGATCGACGGCACCGCTGATCTTCAGCGCGAACGGAATGTTGTACTGCGCGCTGCCGCCCTGCAGGCGGTCGATGAACCATAGGCGCTGCTGCGAGAACGACAGCGGATACGCGGCCGCGGCGGGCGCCTTGGCGATGGCGAACTTCGCCTTTTCCGCGCCCTGCGCATCGGCGCGCTGCAGGAACGCGACGAGTTCGTCCTTGTGCGCACGGATGAGCGCGGCGAGTTCCGCGTCGATCGCGCCCTTCGGTGCGGCGGTCTTGAGCCGGCCGTCGTGGACGGTCGCGACGATGCCGCCGTGCTGCAGGCGCTTGAGCAGATCCGTGATGTTCATCGCTACCACTCCGTCTCTTCCAGTTCCGCGGCGCCGGCAGACGCTGCCGTGCCTCCGTCGTTGCCCGCCGGCTGCTCCAGCAGGTCGATCAGCTGCGCGAGTTCCGCGAGCCCCTGATACGCGAACAGGTCCTGCAGCCGCAGCACGCAGCCGAATTCCGTCAGCACCGCGGCGATCACGCGCGTGGCGAGCAGCGAATGCCCGCCGAGTTCGAAGAAGCGCTCGTTCGCACCGACGCGGTCGATCTTGAGGATCTGCTGCCAGATGCCGGCGAGGCGGATCTGCGTCGGCGTGGATGGCGCGACGAAATCCGACTGTTCAACGCGCTGCGGCGACGGCAACGCGCGCCGGTCGACCTTGCCGTTCGGCGTCAGCGGCAGCGCCGCGAGCGGCATGAACACCGCCGGCACCATGTAATGCGGCAGCTCGCGCTGCAGGAATTCGCGCAGTTGCGCCGGCAGCGTCGCCGCGTCGGACGCCGCGCTGCCGACCACATAGGCGACGAGCTGCTTGTCGTCGCCCTCGCCGAGCGCGACCACGACGGCTTCGGCGACATGGTCATGGCTGGCCAGCACCGTCTCGATCTCGCCGGGTTCGACGCGGAAGCCGCGCAGCTTGACCTGGGTGTCGGCGCGGCCGATGTAGTCGATGCCGCCGCCGGCCTGGCGCCGCGCGAGATCGCCGGTGCGATAGAGCCGCTGACGGCCGGAGCCGGCGACGTCCACGTCGAGGAACTTCTCCGCAGTCAGCGCGTCGCGGCCGAGGTAGCCGAGCGCGAGGTTGTCGCCGCCGATATACAGCTCGCCGGTCACGCCGACCGGCAGCGGCCGGTGCTGCGCGTCGAGGATATGGATCTGCACGTTGTCGACCGGTCTGCCGATCGGCGGCAGCGCGGGCCACTGCGCCGGATCGCCGCGCAGCGCGTATTCGGTGACGACATGGCTTTCGGTCGGTCCGTAGAGATTGAGCAGCAGGCAGTCGCTGCGCGCGGCCCACGCGCGTACCGCCGGCGTGATCACGAGCTGTTCGCCGGCGACTTGCAGCACGCGCAGCTGCGGCAGTGCCGCATCCGCGGCCAGCACGGCCTGGGCGAACGGGTTGAGCATGGCCGTCGGCAGGTAGACGCGGCCGACCGCGTGGCGCTGCAGCACGCCGATCAGGCGCGGCAAGTCGAGGCGGTCTTCCTCGGCCACGAGCACGAGCGTGCTGCCGGTGAACAGCGCGCTCGTGATCTCGTACAGCGACATGTCGAAATTCATCGACGCGAACTGCAGCGTCGGCGTGACCGCCGCGAGGCTCTCGTGCCGACGCGCCATGCCCTGCATCAGGTTGACCAGCGTGCGATGCGCGAGCTGCACGCCCTTGGGCCGGCCGGTGGAGCCGGAGGTGTACATCACGACCGCCGGGCTGCCGCCGGATACTTCTGCCGCATTCGCTACGAGGTTGCTTTCCGGATAAGCGGCGAAAGCGACGTCGTCGTCGACCAGCACGGCGCGGACGCGCTCGCCGGCCAGGCCGCGCTCGAGGGGCGCCTGGGTCAGCACGAAATCGACGCCGCTGTCCTGGATCAGGTAGGCGATGCGCGCCGGCGGATAGGTCGGATCCAGCGGTACATAGGCCGCGCCGGCCTTGAGCACCGCGAGCAGGCCGATGACGAGGTCGAAGGAGCGCTCCACGCACAGCCCGACGCGATTGTCCGGGCGCACGCCGTGCGCGACCAAGTAGTGGGCGAGCCGGTTCGCGCGCGCGTTGAGCTGCGCATAGCTCAGACGCCGGTCCTGCAGCACGAGCGCGATGGCCTCGGGCGTGCGCGCGGCTTGCGCCTCGAACAGGCGGTGTATGCAGCCGTCGCGATCGTAATCGGCGGCCGTGTCGTTCCATGCCGCGAGTTCCGCACGCTCGGCGTCGGTCTGCAGCAACGGCGCCGGTGCGGCGCGCAGGGCCATCGCCGGCAGGCTGTCGAGCACCTGGCCGAGGTGCTGCAGCAGGCGAGCGACCGCGGTTTCACCGAAGCGGGCGGCATCGTAGCTGCAGCGGATCTGCAGCTCGGCGCCGATGATCGCGATCAAGGTCAGCGCGTACTGCGTGTGCTGCTCGCTGCCGCCACGCTCGACCTGCAGTGCCGGCCGCGCGGTTTCCGCCTGCAGGCGCGCATCGATCGGCAGGTTCTCGAACACGAGCAGGCTGTCGAACAGCGGCGTGCCCGGACGTACGCGCGACTGGCGCTGGATCTCCGACAGCGACAGATAGCCCGCGGCCGTGCTGTCCTGGAATTCGCGGTGCAGCTGCGCGAGCGCCGCGGCCACGTCGGCGCCCGCGTCGAACGACAGCTTCACCGGAATCGTGTTGATGAACAGGCCGACCATGTCCTCGATGCCGGGCACCTCGGCCGAGCGGCCGGAGATGGTCGCGCCGAAGACCACGTCGCGCTCGCCGCTGTAGCGGTGCAGCAGATAGCCCCAGCACCACTGCACGAGCGTGTTGAGCGTGGTATGCAGGCGCTGGGCGAGTTGCTGCAGCGCCTGGGTCTGTGTCGCATCGAGGGTCAGGCGCTGTTCCCGCGCACCGGGTTCTGCGGCGCCGGCGGGCCGATCGAGGGACAGCGGCGTCGGCGCCTGGATGTCGCCGAGCACGCCGCGCCAGTAGTCGCGCGCGGCGACACGGTCCTGGCGCTGCTGCCAGGCGATGTAGGTCTCATAGACCGGCGCGGGCGCGAGTGCCGCGTCGCGGCCTTCGCGATCGGCCTGGTACAAGGCGATCACGTCGCGATAGACCAGCGGACTGCTCCAGCCGTCGGACAGGATGTGATGGTGGGTCCACAGCAGCTGGTAGCGGTCCTGGCCGTAGCGGAACAGCGCGATGCGCAGCAGCGGGGCGGTCGCGAAATCGAAGCCGCGCTGCCGGTCGTGCGCGCGGTAGGCGTCGAAGCGCCGTTCCTGCTCGTGCGCGTCGAGGCCGCGCCAATCTTCCTCGTGCCAGGGCAATTCCGCGCGCGCGCTGACGAGCTGGTGCACGGCGTCGCCTTCGCCGACGAACGCGGTGCGGAAGATGTCGTGCCGTGCGATCGCCTGCTGCCAGGCGCGGCGGAACGCGGCCGCGTCGAGCTCGCCGCGCAGCAGCGGGAAGGTCTGCACTACATACGTCGCCGGGCGCAGCAGGCTTTCGAACAGCAGGCCGGCCTGCAGCGGCGTGGCCGGGTACAGGCGCGCGAGCGCCGGATACGCGGCCTGCCAGCGGTCGAGCTGGGCCTGGTCGGTCTGCGCGAGCGGGAAGTCCGACGGCGTATATGCGCCGTTGCCGCGTTCGCGGCAGTGATCGATGACGTCGCGCAGGCCGTCGCCGATCAGGCCGGCGAGCTGCTCCATCGTCGCGTCGTCGTACTGCTCGGTGCTGTAATCCAGCACGAAATGCAGCTCGCCGCCGAAGGTCTTGCCGGACAGGCCGAGGTGGTGCATGCGCGCGCGCCGCGGACTGATCTTCGGACCGACGCTTTCGGGCGCGGCCTTGAACGCGGTGTCGGCGTTGAGCACCTGGTCGAACTGGCCGAGATAGTTGAATTCCAGTTCCGGCTCGTTGTCCGCCGATGCGGCGAGGATGTCGGCGTCGCCGGTCAGGTAGCGCAGGATGCCGTAGCCGATGCCGTGGTGCGGAATCGCGCGGCACTGTTCCTTGACCGCCTTGATCACCGTGCCCGCCTCGGCGCTCTCGCAGCGCAGGCTCAGCGGATAGACGCTCGTGAACCAGCCGACGGTCTGGGTCAGGTCCATGCCGTCGAACAGCTGCTCGCGGCCGTGGCCTTCCAGGCGCAGGCGCAGGGTCCGCGCGCCGCTCCAGCGGTGCATGCCGAGGTAGACGCCGGCCAGCAGTAGCTCGTTGATCTGCGTGCGGTAGACCGCCGGGCACTCCTGCTGCAGCGCGCGGGTTTCCTCCGCGTCGAGGCTGATCGCGACGGTGCGCGTGGTCGCGATCGCGCCGGGGCCGGCGGTCTTGCGGTCGACCGGCAGCGGCGCGACGCGTTCGCCGCACTGGGCCAGCCAGTAGTTCTTCTCGGCAAGCAGCGCGCTGCTCTGCGCATAGTCGGCCAGCGCCGCACCCCATTGCTGGTACGACGAGGTCTTCGGCGCGAGCGCGACGACGGCGCCGTCGCGGAATTGCGCATAGGCCTGTTCCACGTCGGCCAGCAGCACGCGCCAGGACACGCCGTCGACGACGATGTGATGCGCGAGCAGCAGCAGGCGCCCCGCGCCGTTCCGCAGCGGCGGAAAATACACGGCGCGCAGCAGCGGACCCGCGGCGAGATCGAACGCGGCCTGCCAGTGTGCGCAGCGCGCGGTGACGAAATCCGACGGATCCGCGTCGTGCGGCGCGATTTCCTCGTGGCAGCTCCCGAGGATCATCGCCTCGTCGAGCGGCGCATGCCGCGCCTGCCACTGCGCATCGCGTTCGACAAAGCGCAGGCGCAGCGCATCGTGGCGCGCGTACACCGCGCCGATCACCGCGCGCAGCGCGCCCGCATCGAAGCCCGCCGGCGTTTCGAGCAGTACTGCCTGGTTGTAGTGGTGGCGGTCGCGTAGTTCGCCGGTCAGGAACAGATGGTCGATCGGCAGCAGCGCGAACGCGCCGTCGATCGCTTCCTGCGGCGCCTGCACGAGGCATCCGGCGGACGCGAGCCGCGCGAGCTCGGCGACGGTCTGCGCCTCGAACAGCTGCTTGGTCGTGATGCCGATGCCGGCCTGGTTCGCGCGCGAGACGACCTGGATCGACAGGATGGAGTCGCCGCCGATCTCGAAGAAATTGTCGTGCAGACCGACCTGCTCGACGCGCAGCACCTGCTGCCAGATCGCGGCGAGCTGGCGTTCGGTCGGGGTTTCGGGCGCGACGTAGACCTGCTGTGCCTGGTAGTCGGGTTCGGGCAGCTTGCGCTTGTCGACCTTTCCGTTGCGCGTCAGCGGCAGGCGCTCGAGCACCACGAACGCGGCCGGCAGCATGTAGTCCGGCAGCGACTGTTTCAGGTGGCGGCGCCATTCCTTGGCCAGCAGCACTTCGTTGGGCAGCGTGGCGGCGTCGGTGCAGACGACGTAGGCGACCAGTCGCGGTGTGGCGTTGTCGTGGCGCACGACGACGACCGCCTCGCGGATCGCCTCGTGGCGCAGCAGCCGGGTCTCGATCTCGCCGAGTTCGATGCGGAAGCCGCGGATCTTGACCTGATCGTCGACGCGGCCGAGGAACAGCAGTTCGCCGGCGGGTGTCCAGGCGACGCGGTCGCCGGTGCGGTACAGCCGTCGCGACGTTCCGTGCGGAGCTGCGACGAAGCGCTGCGCCTGCAGATCGGCACGGTCGAGGTAGCCGCGTGCGAGACCCGCACCGCCGAGGTACAGCTCGCCGGCGACGCCGACCGGCTGCGGCTGCCCGTGCGCGTTGAGCACCTGCAGCTCCACGTTCGCGAGCGCGGTGCCGAGCGTGATCGGCTCGCCGCTGCGGATGTCCGCATGCGTCGCGGCGACCGTGGCTTCCGACGGGCCATAGGAATTGCACACGCGGCAGCGCTGCGCCCAGGTCCAGGCCAGACTTTCCTCGCAGGCTTCGCCGGCGACGATGAGCACCTTCAGCGCGTAGTCGCGCGTCGCGTCGACCTGCGCGAGCAACGCCGGCGGGATCGCCGCGTGCGTGATGCGCTGGGCGACGAGGAAGTCCGCGAGAGCCGTCGCCGACTGGCGCTGTTCCGGACGGCACACGTGCAGGCTCGCGCCGCTCGCGAGTGCCATGATCCATTCCCAGGCCGAGCCGTCGAAGCTCAGCGACGCGAACGCGAGCACGCGGCTCGTCGCATCCAGATCGAGCAGCCGCTGCTGGTTCAGCGCGAGATTGACGAGGCCGCGGTGTTCGAGCAGCACGCCCTTGGGCTTGCCGGTCGACCCCGAGGTATAGATCGCATAGGCGAGGTTCGCCGGTGTGACGCCGACATCGACCGGATCGGTATCGGCGCAGCCGGCCAGCAGCAGCTCGCGCATCGCGCCATCGAGCGGCAGCACGCTGCATTCGCCGAGCAGCGGCAGGGCTTCGAGCACGCCGGTGTGCGTCAGCACGTGCTCGACACGCGCATCGGCGAGCATGTCGGCGATGCGTTCCGGCGGATATTCCGGATCCAGCGGCAGGTAGGCCGCGCCCGCCTTGAGGATGCCGAGCACGCCGACGATCATGTCGAGCGAACGCTCCACGCACAGGCCGACGAGATCGTCGGGCTTCACGCCCTGCCCGATCAGGTAATGCGCGATCGCGTTCGCCTGCGCATTGAGCTGCGCATAGCTCAGCGTCTCGCCGTCGAAGCTCACCGCCAGCGCATCGGGCGTGGCCTGTGCGCACCGCTGGAACCACTCGTGCGCGCACAGCGCCGGAATGTCGATCGGCGTTCCGGCGCTCCACTGCGCGAGACGCTCGACATCCGCCGACGGCAGCAGCGGCAGCGACTGCACCGGCGCCTGCGGCGCGGCGACGATGCCGGCGAGCAGGACCTCGAAGCTCTCGGCAAAACGCTGCATCGTCGCTGCGTCGAACAGGCTGTCGGCGTAGAGCCAGCGCATGTGCAGACCCTGGGCGGATTCGGCGATGGCCAGGTGCATGTCGATGTCGATGCTCGCCGCCTCGCCGCCGACCGCACCGATCTCCAGACCGGGCAAGCTCAGCGCAGTGCGCTCGTGGTTCTGCAGCGCGATCACGATCTGGAACAGCGGCGCATGGCTCAAGTGGCGTTCGGGCTTGAGCGTCTCGACCAGCGTCTCGAACGAGGTCGACTGGTGCGCATACGCGTCCAGCGCCATCTGCCGGCTGCGTCGCAGCAACTCGGCGAAGCTCGGATCGCCGGACAGGTCGCTGCGCAGCACGAGGTTGTTGATGAAAAAGCCGATCAGCGGCTCGACCTCGTGCGAGACGCGGCCGGCCACCGGCGAGCCCATGACCACATCGGTCTCGTCGCTCCAGCGGCCGACCAGCAGCGCGAACGCGCTCTGCAGCAGCATGAACAGCGTCGCGTCGTGCTGCTGCGCGAGTTCGCGCAGGCGCTGCGTGAGGTCCGCATCGATCTGCCGCTGCACGCGTTGCGCGCTGAAAGCCTGGCGCGCCGGCCGCGGCCGGTCCAGCGGCAGGCCATGCACCTGCGGCAACCCGGCGAGCTGGCGCTGCCAATAGGCCAGGTCGCGCTGCTGCACCTGTACCTGCGCCGGCGAACGCTGCCAGTGCGCATAGTCGGCGTACTGCAGCGGCAGCGGCGGGAGCGGATCGGCGGCGCCGTCGACGAAGGCCGCGTACAGCGCGACGAACTCCTTGACCAGCACGCCCTTGGACCAGCCGTCCGCGGCGATATGGTGCAAGGTGAACAAGATCACCTGTTCATCGGCGGCCAGCGCGAGCAGGCTGCAGCGCAGCATCGGGTCGGCGGACAGATCGAACGGCCGGCGCGCCTCGGCCCGCGACAGGCGCTCGATCGCGCGTTCGCGGTCGGCGGCGGGCAGATCACGCAGATCCCGCTGCTCGATCGACACCGGCCCGGCCGGATTGATCCGCTGCAGCGCAACTCCGCCTTCCTCGGCGTAGACCGTGCGCAGCACTTCGTGGCGCGCGACGATCGTATCCAGCGCGCGCTGCAGCGCGGTCACGTCGAGCGCACCGGACAGGCGCATCGCGACCGGCAGGTTGTACTGCACGCTGCCGCCTTCGAAACGGTCGACGAACCACAGGCGCTGCTGCGCGAGCGACAGCGGCAGCGGCTGGTCGCGCGGCGCGGCCGGGATGCGCGCGGCCGCGGTGCGCGCTTCGTCGTCGACGTAGCGCGCGAGCGAACACAGGTCGGCATGCTCGAAGATCGCGCGCACCGGCACGTCCTTGCCGAGCTGCGCGGCGATCGCGCTCGCCACGCGCGTGGCCAGCAGCGAATGGCCGCCGAGCTCGAAGAAATTGCTGCCGCCGCCGACACGATCCTGGCGCAGCAGCTGCGCCCAGACCTGCGCGATCGCGATCTGCGTCGCGCCTTCCGGTGCGCGGTAGCTGCGCTGGGCCGCGTAGTCGGGTTCCGGCAGCGCGCGGCGGTTGACCTTGCCGTTCGGGGTCAGCGGGAACGCATCGAGCAGCACGAACGCGGACGGCTGCATGTAGTCCGGCAGCCATTCGCGCAGTTCGCGGCGCAGCGCGTCGAGCCCGGCCTCGTCCATCGCGCGTTCCGGCACGATGTACGCGACGAGATGCGCCGCTTCTGCCTCGCCCATGACCCGCAGCACCGCTTCCTTGACCCGTTCGCTGCGCAGCAGGCGCGCTTCGATCTCGCCGAGCTCGATGCGGAAGCCGCGCACCTTGACCTGATAGTCCATGCGGCCGAGGCACTCGACCGTGCCGTCGGCGAGCACGCGGCCGAGATCGCCGGTGCGGTACACGCGTGGGCCGAATGCGTCGCCGAGCGCGTGCGCCGGGAAGCGCTCCCGCGTCAGCGTTTCGTGATCGAGATAGCCGCGCGCGAGGTTAGCGCCGGCGATGCAGATTTCGCCGGGCATGCCGGGCGGCACCGGGCGCAACTGGCCGTCGAGCACGAGCAGCGCGCTGTTGGCGATGGCCCGGCCGATCGGAACGGCGGCGCGGTCGGGCACCGCTTCGACGACGTGACAGCTCACGTCGGACATGGTTTCGGTGGAGCCGTACAGGTTGCACAGGCTGACCTGCGGCAACACCGCCTTGATGCGCCGCGCGACATCGCACTTGAGCGGCTCGCCGCTGACGAACCAGTAGCGCAGCCGCGCGAGCCGCTGCGGCGCGTCGGGCAGCTCGATCAGCGCGCGCGCGAGGGTCGGCGCGGTGACGATGCGCGTGACGCCGTGGCCGCCGAGCGCGTCGAGGAAGGCCTGCAGGTCGGTGATCAGTTCCGCGTCGAACACGACCGTCCGGCAGCCGCCGGCCAGCGGCACGAACAATTCCCAGACCGCGCGCACGAACGCGGTGCTCGTGATCAGGCAGCACACCTCGTCGGCGGCGAACGGGAAGCGTTCGTGCATCCACGCGACGCGGTTGACAAGCGAGTCGTGCGTGCCGACCACGCCCTTGGGCTCGCCGGTGGAGCCAGAGGTGTACAGCACGTGCGAGGCGGCCCCGGGCGCCGGCTGCGGCCAGAGCGCGGGGGCATCGATCACGGCGACGGGTTCGTCGAGCGACAGCGCAGGAACGGGACTGTCGATGCGGCCGGCGAAGCGCGCCTGCAGCAGCAGTGCGCAGGCGCCCGAATCGCGCAGCATGTGCGCCAGGCGCGCATCGGGCAGCTCGCCGGCGAGCGGCGCGTACGCCGCGCCGGTCCTGAGCACCGCGAGCACGCCGGTCGCATACGCGATGCCGCGATCGGCGAGCACCGCGACGACGCGGCCGGGGCCTGCGCCGAGCGCGGCCAGCGAGCGGGCCAGCGCTTCGGCGCCGGCGTCGAGTTCCGCATAGCTGATCGAGCGGCCGTTGTGCTGCAGCGCGATCGCTTCCGGTTGGCTGGCCGCGATTTCCGCGATGCGCCGGTGCACCGGCTGCGCGGGATAGTCGCGCACCTGCGGCCGTGCGGCCTGCAGCGCGGCGGCGGCCGACGCGTCGTCGAGCAGCACCACGTCCTGGATGCGCGTGGCGGGCCGGCGCACGACTTCGCGCAGCAGCACCGCGAAGCTGTCGGCGAGCCGCGCGATCGACGCGGGCTCGAACAGCGAGCTGCGGAACGACCATTTGAAATACAGTTGCGCGCCGAGGTTGCGCGTATACAAGGTCAGGTCGGCCTTGGCCAGATCGCTGCTGCCGCCGGCGCGCAGCGGTTCGAACGCGAGGCCCGCCACCGGTGCCGGTGCGGCGTCCGCCGCCTCGAAGCTGTTGACGAGGATCTGCACGAGCGGGTTGTGGCTGAGGCTGCGCACGGGCTTGAGCTCGTCGACGAGCATGTCGAACGGGATGTGCTGGTGGCTGTCGGCTTCCAGCACGAGACGGCGGTTGCGCTGCAGCAGCGTGTCGAAGTCCGGGTTGTCGCCGAGGTCGGTCCTGAGCACCAGGGTGTTGACGAAGAAGCCGATCAGGTTTTCCACGTCCGCATGGGCGCGCCCCGCGATCGGCATGCCCAGCACGATGTCGGTTTCGCGGCTGAAGCGGCCGATCAGTACCGCGAGCGCGGTCTGCACGAACACGAACGGCGTCACGTCGCGTGCCGCGCAGAAGCGGCGGATCTCGTCCGCGAGTCCGGCGTCGATGACTTGCTCGTGCACGAGGCCGTGGAAGCGCTGCTGCGCCGGGCGCGGCTTGTCCAGCGGCAGGCTGTGGACCGCGGGAAGGTCCTTGAGCTGCGTGCGCCAGTAGTCCAGGCCGCGCGCGAGCGCGTCGCCCTGCAGCTGCTCGCGTTGCCACGCCGCATAGTCGGCGTACTGGATGCGCAGTGGCGCGAGCGCCGGCGCGTCACCGGCGCGGAACGCGGTATACGACGCGACGAAATCCTTGATCAGGATGCCGTTGGACCAGCCGTCCGAGGCGATGTGGTGCACGGTGAACAGCAGCGCGTGTTCGTCGCGGTCCAGCCGCACGAGATGGCAGCGCAGCATCGGATCGCGCGCGAGGTCGAACGCCGCGGCGGCTTCGTCGCGCGCGAGCTGCAGCAGTTCCTCTTCGCGCTCGCCCGCGGGCCGGGCCGTCATGTCGCTGATGCGCAGCGGCAGCGCGGCCGGCGCATCGATGACCTGGCGTGGCTGGCCGTCGATCTCGATATAGCGCGTACGC
>CAMLSI010000109.1 GCA_946482585.1 uncultured Lysobacteraceae bacterium | reverse complement strand
TCGCTCGACGCGGCGATGCGGCATCCCCGAAAACGACCGGCTCCGGCCGGTCGTTTTTCTTTGCGCGAGTGATGGATGCGAGGATTGCGAGAACAATGGCAGGACAAGAGCGACGGCACTCCTGCTCTGCCGAACACGCATCGATGCGTCGGCGTGTCTTCCTTCGGACGGCCTCCGACTAGGGCGTGATCCCTTCGGGCGGCGGCGTCATGCTCGCCAGACGCGCGCGATCGCGGCCGGCCGGGTTCATCCAGAGGTCAGAGGCGCCGCGCATCCCGCTCGCCGCGACCAGGCGCAGGCGGCGTTCGTCGGGACAGCGCGAGGCGGACGCGTTCGCATCCATAATGCTGTGCGCAAGCAGTTCGCCGAGTACGTCGCCGTGCGCGCGCGCGTCCGTATGCAGCGCGTCGAGCGCCTGTGCCGCGACATCGACCTTGCCGCGCGCCTGCGTCACGAGCGCGCGCACGGTGCGGATGCGCCGGCGCTCGTTCCAGTAGTCCGGCGGCGATACTTTTTCCACATAGGCAATGTCGCGCTCGGCGTCGTCGGGACGTCCTTCGGCCAGTGCGATCTCGGCGCGCGTGATGCGCAGGTTGGTCTCGATCATGCGATAGCCCGCGCCCTGTGCGAGCGGCAGCGTCTGGTCGACCAGCGTCTTCGCCAGACCGAATTCGCCGATGCGCGCGAGCAGCGGCGCCACTTCCATCGCGAGGCCCCAGCGGTCGGGCTGGATCGGCGTGTCCTTCTGCGTTTCCTGCATCGGCATCAGCAACCGGCGCGCTTCGATCACGTCGCCGGCCTGGATCGCGAGTTCGGCCTCGCCGATATCGGCCAGATGATCGAGCGCGGGCATGCCGGTCGAGCGGCAGCTGCGGTATTCGGTACGCGCATCGGCAGGGCGGCCCTGCACGACGCGGATCGCCGCACGCGTGCAGTTCAGCGCGGCCATGCTTTGCGGCAGGTTGCCGGAGGTGGACCCCCGCAGCCGGCTCTCGGTGTCCTCGAGCGTGCGTAGCGCGCCGTCAAATTCGCCGCGCCAGTACTGCAGGCGCGCGCGGTTGAGTCCGATCGCATACGCGGTGGTGCCCTGCTGCGGTTCCGAATCGAGCAGCTTCAGGCGTTGATCGAGACCCGTGAAATCGAGCCGCAGCACGTCGAGCTGCAGCAGTCGCAGATCGATGCCTCGCCGCTCCACATGATTGCCCGACGACTCCGCGACCGCGGCGGCCTGGGTCAGGCGCTCGTGCGCCTCGCGCGCATCGCCGGCGCGGTAGCGCGCGCTGCCGACGCGCCGCAGCGTCTCGATCTCGACGCGGGCATTGCCCGCCGCATGCGCCTCGGCGAGCAGCTGATCCAGCATCTCGTCGGGTACGCGATCGTCGCGTTCCAGGCCTGCGCGCACGCGGGCCTCGAGCGCGCCGAGACGGTCGCCGGCCGCGGCGAAGTTCTGCTCGGCCTGATCCAGCAGCGCCACGTCGACGGCTTCGCCGCTGCCGGCGCGCGCATCCGCCAGCACGAAGATGGCGAGCGCGCGATCGTGTTCCCAGCCGAGCGTCTGCGCGAGATCGAGCGCCTGCGTCGCGCTCGCGACCGCATTGCGGAAATCGCGGTTCGCGTTGCCGATCGCGGCGTGCTCGATCAGCCAGCCGACCGCGGCACTCGGTGTCGGCGGGACCGATCCGCCGAGACGCTCGGCGGCTTCGCGCGAGCGGCCGGCTCGCCGCAGGCTCATCGCTTCGGCGACGAGATACTCGAAACGGCCGTCATGTTGCGCCTTACCCAGCGTCGCGAGCGCCACGGCAGCGTCGGCATAGTGTTCGCGGATCAACAGGCTCTCGGCACGCAGCGGCGCGCGCAGAAATTCCGGCAAACCGTCCACCCAGGCCGCGGCGCGCGCGAGCTCCGCCTGTGCGGCGCTGCGCTGTCCCAGCCGGTCGAGCGAACGCGCGAGATGAAAACGTGCGAAACCCATCTCCGGAGCTGCAGTGACTACGCCGGTGTAGCTGCGCACCGCATCGCCCCAGCGGTGCTGTTCTTCGGCTTCGATCGCATCCGCGAGCAGTTGTCCCGACGCCGCGTCGATGGCCAGGGGAGGGCCGGCATAGCTGTCCGTCGCGGTCAGGCGTGCGAAGACTTCGTTGCTCAGACTCGCGATCGCCGCGACGAGGTCCTTCGCGGCGGCGCGCCGCACGATCGGCGTCTGTGCGATCGAGCCGCGGAAATGCGCCGAAATCCGCCATTCGTTGCCCTGCGCAGGTGCGGCGAGATCGACGAGCACGACCGTTTCGCTGCCGTCGGCGACGACGTCGGACGGATTGCGCAACTCGACGCGCGGCGTGCTGAGCAATTGCCAGCTGAGCCAGCGCTGCAGCAGGCGGGCAGGCCAACGCTGTGTCTCGGGCAGGCTGCCGTCGGCGGCGACGACGAGCACGACGCGCATGGGCCCGCTTTCGCGACTGCGCGCACCGAGCAGCCCTCCGGTCAGCAGCATGAGGCTGAGGCAGGCGGCGGCCGCGAGCGCTACGGCCCAGCCACGCGTGACCACCGGCGCTGCACGACCGGGCGGCGTCGCGGAAGCCGCCGCAGCGATCGATGTTCCCGCGGCGGCGGCCGTGTCGGCGAGGGCCGGCACGTCGGCGTCGACGGCGGTCGTCGGTACGAACGGTTCTTCGCCGGAGAACAGCTCGAATTCGAGCCCGGCCGGCGGATCGAAAATGTAACCTTGCTTGGATATCGTGCGTATCCACTGCTTGGCGCCACCGCCGAGGGCGCGGCGCAGCAGCCAGATCGACGTCGTCAGGTTCGCGTCCTCGACGACGGCGCCGCGCCAGACCTTGCGGAAGATCGCATCGCGCGTATGCAGCACGCGCGGCTCGTTCAGGAACAGCAGCAGCAGCTCGAAGCAGCGCGGGTTCAGTTCGTGCACGACGCCGGCGCGACTCACGCTGCGATAGCGCGGATCGATTTCGATTTCGCCTAGGCGTACGAGCCGCGTATCGGCGGGCCAGGGCATCGTTCTCTCGGCCATAGCTAGTTACCCTCGCAAGGGGCTTGTGCCGTCGGCCACCGACGCTACTGCCGCAGCGAGCCGCAGTTCGGTGACGAAGCCGGCATTTCCACCGTGCGCAACGCGCTGTAACCGATTCGCCCTGCAGTGCCGCAGTGCGAAGCGACTACCGTTTGCGCGCACGACGCGCATGTCGATCCTGGGCGCGACTCACGTCGACGCGCGGCAACTCAGGCGAGAACGCAAAGCAATCCGTGCCGACGACTGGATAGCCAGCCGCAGCGCAACACATGCTGCTGCGCAGCATGTATCAGTCCTTGTAAGCCCCCCCGGGCACCGAGCGACATTCGCTCAGGTTGTAACCGCCAAATCCTTGCAAGGATAGGGGTGCTTGCGCAAGTGATGTCTAACGACGAATCGGCATATGTTGCCGACGGACGGTGGTGCGCGATGGCAGTGACGGACTCGGCCGCATCCGATCATCCGCCGGCGCGCCGTTCATGCGCACGAACAGGCGATTGCCGCGAACCGTGCGTGTACCGTGCGGTGCCGGTCGCGACCAAGTCTCCGGTGAACGAGTCGTCCCGATCACGCTACGTCAGCGGCCGGCGCGAGTGCTTTTGCGCGCTCCTTGCGCGCGAGCGCTTCGTTGAGATCGATGAATTCGCGCAACAGCGCATTGGCGGGATCGCTGGCGAGCTCGGCACGCGCGCAGCGCAGACAGTTCTCGAGTCGGCGCAGCGCATCCGTGGCGGCTGCGTCGCGCAATTCGGCAGTGTGCATGGATCACTCCAGCGTCATGTCGTCGGCGGCATACGCATCAGCGAACGCGCGAAGCGTCCGTGCGGGGTTCACTGCGCGCGTCGACGGGAAAAAAGACGGCACGGACGTCATACCGTCCGTGCCGTCCAAAGGCGCTTACTCTTCTTCGTCGTCCGCCGTCATGCGGTCGTCATCGCGCTGCGGCTGCTGCTGGCGATCCGGGTTCTTGCCGGGATTCTGGACGTTCGGCTCTTGCGGTTGCTGCGGGGACTGCCCCGGGTTGCGCGAGTTCGGCATGACGGTTCTCCGTTCGATGAGCGCGGATGCGCAGGGGCGGCAGCGCAAGGCGCGTGCCAGCGATTCGCGCCGCGTGTTCGCCGAGATAGCGCACGGGACGGATGGCGAAACGCGCGATCGCGCGCCGCGATCGTGCAAGGCGCTCGCTCGCGACCGAAGCTGAATGCGCGACGGCGCCGCGCTCTCTCGGGCATCGCCCGGCGATGTCGCCGCGACGAAGCAGCCATCGGCCGCGCGATGGCAACAAGGATATTTATGAACAAAGTGATCGAGGCGGTTGCCGCGGAACCGATATATACCGCGCGTATCGCGAGCCGATACGCGGGCACGCCGCCGTTGTCATCGGCCGTTTCGTGTTCGACACTGGCTCCGCATCGGCGCGTCCCTGCCGCTGCGATCGGCAGCGACGGACGCCGATGCCGCTCCCACGCATTTCCCGATGCCACGCTCCTGCCGATACGGACTCTCCACTGGCCATGTTCGACCCATCGATGCGCAAGATCGCCGGCGCCTTCCTCGCGCTGCTCGCCGGTTGTTCCTCACAGCCCGACCCGCCGGCCCCGACGCCCGATGACGACACGGCGAAACCCGCGGCGCACGCACGCACGGCGCGAACGGCTGCCGTTGCCGCCGGTATCCCCGTACCCGCGGAAGAACCGTCCGAAGCCGTCCTGCACGAGCTGCTGCTCGAGTGGTACGACGAGGCCGAAAAGTCCGGTGCGCTCACGCTGGTCTCGGCTTCGGGCAAGAAGATTCCGCTGCGCCCGAAGGTCTACTCGGTGCGCAAAGAGAAATGCATTCGACCCCCGCGCACTCCCGAAGGCCACTACAACTGCGATCTGCTGCTGAGCGTGTCTCTCGGCGGCGACGATCCGTCGGATCACGGCCAGGGCATCAGCGTGAAATGGGACCCGAAGGACGGAAAGTGGGTGGGAACGTGGGGGCGCCAGACGCGCTGATGGTCTAGAGTTCACTGGCCGCGCAGATGCGTCTGGCGTTCATGGTCGAGATACTGCCGGTTCGTCGCGATCCAGCGGCCGATCTGCACGGCGGCCTCGGCAGCGACGGGTTCCGGCATCATGCGTCCGGTCAGCTCGACCATCCACGCTGCAATCCCTTCCGGCAGTTCGTTCAGATCGTCGCACTCGACGATGCGGCGACGCATGTCCGGCCAGGTGATCGACCAGCCGTCCTGCTCGACGGTGATACTGAAGCGCGTGTCTTCGCCGCAACCGAGATGGAAATTCCACACCCGATTCGCCGTGCCGGCGATCTCCGGAATCGGGAATTGGGCATGCGCTGCCGCGTACGGATTCGCCATCGGACGAGCCTTCGGGATGCGTGGCGACACCGTACTCCGGGATTCGTTGATCTTTCGTCTACGTACGCTGCCACGCGCGTGGGTCGGCGCACATTTCGACAGCGCGGCGAGTCGACGTAGAGGCCCTGTCCTGATCACATCGCGTCGCACCGCTCGTCGTGTCTGCGGCCGACCAGGCAAGAGCGCGCGATCGTCTTCTTCACGAAACCGCCGACGACAATTCACGCGAGAATGTGCACTCGCGATGCCGCAGTCGAGTACGCCAATCTCATTGCGCGGCTGCTCGATCCGGGTGGCGAGACCAGCAAGGTTTGGGCAGACGAGCCCGAGCGATGATTTTCAACGACGGCGCCTCGCCGGGTGCCAATCGCGGACGACACCTTCATGTCGTCGACATGCTGTCACGCACAGAGCCGGGAAAAACATCCGTAACGCAGGGGGCCGGTGCCCGTGGAGGAGTTCCGGCGTCATGGAGCCCCTCGTGCGGCACAGACGGATTGCATGGCTTGTCCTGGATTTCCCCACTTCACTCGGGCCGCCACTGGCGGCAAAATTCGCGGACGTCCATTTCGCTGCGTTCATGCCATGAGCGATCAAAGCGCCGTCGACGCCGTTCTCGCGTTCCTCGAATCGCCCGATCTCGCCGCAGAAGCGGCCGGCTCCCCGGCGGTCAGGGCCACTCTCAAGGGGCTCATGAACCAAGTCCTGGACGAAATCGCCGTGCTGACGCCGGTGCTGGCGCAGCACGAGGTCGCCGAGCGAGACCGGATTCAACACAGCCTCGACTTGCGGCAGCAGATCGTCGCGCGCATTCGAGCCGTCCTCGCTCACGGCGATGAGGCGATCGCGCCGCCGACGAAGGCCGGAATGCCGCCGCCGCCGGAGAAAAGGCAGGAGAAAAGTCGGACTTGAAATCCGGGTTTCGCTCAATCGCCGAGACGCGCGGTCATGCGATGCGGCCTGCACCGCCCCCGCCGCAGCATCGCCGGATGGTTCGCCGGAAGCCGTCGACCTCTCAGTTCCCGCCGCCGGCAATGTACACACATATACTATGCGCGCAAATGAGTTCGGCTCATCCTGCCGCAGGCGTGCCCATGCGGTCCGTCGTGCTCCCTGATCGAATTCGATCGCCCGATCTGCACGGAAAGTGCTCGATTTCATGGCGCGCCCGGAGGGATTCGAACCCCCGACCACCGCCTTCGGAGGGCGGTACTCTATCCAGCTGAGCTACGGGCGCGTGGCAGTGTTGCCGGCGACGGGTCCGGACGGGCCGGGAGGTCGCGCGTGTCGGGGTTGGGGCCGGGTCGACGGGACCGGGGCTGCGTGCGGCGGCGATGCCGGCCGATGACGCAGACCGGCGCGCATCATAGCGGTCCGGCCGGGCGCCGGGCTAGCCCTGCGCTTCCGTGGTCCGGGGTCGGCCGTTATACTTGCCCGTCTTTTTTCCGTGCCGGGGCGACTCCGGCCCAAGCCGCCGCTAGGAAAGGTGTTCTGTGAGCAGCCCGATTACCAAGACCGACCTGGAGTTTCTCAAGCGCTTTTCGATGCTGATCGGCGTTTTGGCGGTGATGGCCCTGGCCTTCATCCTGCTGGCCCTCTACATCTACGGCAAAAACCCGGCGGCGGTCAGCCCCGATGCGGGCAAGGCCGTCGCCGAACGCCTCGCGCCGGTCGGCCAATCCTATGCCGGCGAAACGGGCCGCGCCGCGATGCTCGCGGCCGAGGAAGCCCGCAAGAAGGCCGCTGCAGCGCAGGTCGCGTATGGCGGTACGACCGATGGCAAGGTCATCTACGACAATCTCTGTGGCGCTTGCCACAAGTCCGGAGCCGGCGGTGCGCCGCGCATGGACGACAAGGCAGCCTGGGCTCCGCGCGTCGCGCAGGGCGCCGACACGATGATCAAGCATGCGATCGAAGGTTTCACCGGCAAGACCGGCGTCATGCCGGCGCGCGGCGGCAATCCCTCGCTCAACGACGAGCAGGTCAAGGCGACCGTCCATTGGATGCTCGATCAGGTCAAGTAAGCCCGCTGCGCGGCGATCGCACCGCGATGCTCCGCCATTCCCGCAACGCCGCCGCAAGGCGGCGTTGTCGTTTCCGCTATCCCGGACGGCTGATTGCCGCGGCCGCCGGGCCGGGGCGGACGCGTTCAGGGCAGTGCATGCGCCGTGCGCCAGTCCTGCGCGTAGCCGACGAGATGCGGGAAGAACTCGTCGAAGCCGGCCTGCAGCTCGGTATCGAGCGCCTGCAGCACGGGCAGCGCCTCGTGCAGCGGATTCGCGCGGCTCAGACGCGTGCCGACGCCGGCGAGCGCGCGTCCGGTCACGCTGCTGTCGGCATAGGCAGCCGGCAATCCGTTGCGACGCATGTAGACGACGAAGCCTTGCATCGGCGGCGGAAGTTCCTCGCGGCGGCGCTGCAGCAGCGCGAGGACGCGATCGGAAAACGCGGCGAGCGGCACGGTGCTCCAGCGCGGGAAGTCGCGCGCGAGCAGATGATCGAACCAGATGTCGAGCAGGATTCCCGCATAACGCCGGAACGGCGCGACGAAGCGGCCGCGCAGCGCGGCGACGACGGGGTGCGCGTCGGTGAACACGTCGATCGCCCGATGCAGCCGGATGCCGAGTTCGACGCCGTTGCGCAGGCCCTCGGGCACGCGGCCGTGCACGAAATCGCCGAGCAGGCTGCCGAGCATGCAGTCGGCGTCGTCGCCGGCGAGCAGCGCATGGGCCAGATGATTCATCCGTCGAGCATAACGCAGCGACCCAGTCGCCGCGGCGCCTGTCGGGGAGGCTACGGGAGGGCATCCGCATGCTGGTCCTGAAGTTCGTCGACGGGGCGGTCGATGCCGTTGCCGTGTCGATCGGCGGCACGGCGCGCGGCGCGATCGCACGGCACGACATCAACGGCTGTCGCGCCGTTCGCTTCGACCGGACCTCGGCGATCCTCGCCTGCGATCATCTCGCCACCGCACGATCGCGCGGCCGTGTCGGCTTCCTCGCTGCACTGTTCGCGCGGCTGCGGCCCGATCTGCGCTACAGCCTCGTCGACGGCGACACGCCGATGGCGCAACTTCGCAACGTGATGCGCTGGGGGCGCGGCAGTCACGTCGAGATGATCCTGCCCGGCGGCGTCCGCTGGTGCGTCCACGGCGGCGGTTTCTGGCCGAGGCGGCTGCGGCTCGATCGCGACGGCGTGCGCGTCGGCGAGTTGCGCATCGAAGGCGCATGGCGTTCGCAGCTGCGCATGCCGATCTTCACGGAGCTGCCGCCGCTCGTCGCGGTGGCGTTGGGCGGCGTTGCGCTCCAGGTCTGGGGCAATGATCCCCATGCCGGCGACGGCAGCAGCGAATGATTTCCGTGGCGCGGCCCGCGGCGTCGTGCCGCGGACCGCTGCAGGGTCTTACTGGAAGCCGTTGCGGAAGATCACGTCGCTCTCGACGACGGTAAAGTTCACATTGGAAATGTCGAAAAAGATGTTGCCGCTGCAGCTCACGCGGATGCGGGCCTGTGTGGTGGCGTTGCCGTTCGGGACTGCAACGGAGTGGCTGCCGTCGTTCGGCACGTCGTTCGCGAGCGACAGCCAGCTCGCGCCGGCATTGCGCGAGAAGTCGATATCGACGTTCGCACACGAGATCGGCGCGGCCGCCGTACCGGCGACGTCCCAGGTCACTGTCTGCGGAAGCCCGGTCTGCCAGCTGACGGCGGTATTCGGCGCGGTCACGAGGAACGGGCCCGCGGTCGCGACGACCTGGATGCCCGGCATGTCGGCGCTGGTCGAGCGGCCGCCGCCTGCGTGGTTGTCGCGCACGGTCAGGCGGAACTTCATCGACGTACGCGCCATGGTCGGCAGGATTTCGCCGGCCGCCGTCGTGTTCGCGAGCAGATTCGACAGGCGCGGGATCGTGCGCGTGCGTACCGTTGCCGGATTCCACGACCGCACGATCGGGCTCGCGCCGTTGTCGACGTTGACCGCCGTCGAGGCGCCGAGATCGTACTGCTCCCAGCTGTAGGTCAGCGCGTCGTTGTCGACGTCGGTCGCGAGCGGCGCGAGCAGGGTGAAGGGCGTGCGCGCCGGAATCGCATAGGTCGTCGTCATTGCCGGAATCACGGGGGCGCTGCTCGGATTCGCGGTCGACGTGCCGCAGCTCGGGACGGCGTCGAGACGCGCCTGCATCTGCTCGAGGCTCTTGGCGTGGAAGTAGGGATCGGAGTTCGGCTGCAGATCGTCGGCACCGCAGATACCCGCATAGCCCTGGATCGTCGACGCGCTGCCGGGTTCGTACGCCGCGTTCGACGAACGGTTGCCGTTGCAGGAACCCGTCGAGCTGTTGAACGTGTGCGAGCCGCCGTACTGATGCCCCATTTCGTGCGCGACGTAGTCGATGTAGAACGGATCGCCGACCGGATTGCCGAGGCCCGTGACCCCGCGCGCCTTGGAGCTCGCGTTGCAGACCGAGTTCAGCGTCGCCACGCCGCCGCCGCCGGTGCTGAAGACATGACCGACGTCGTAGTTGGCCGCGCCGATCACGCTGTCGAGGTTGGTCTGATTCTGCGCGAGCATCGTGCTGCCGCTGTTGTTGGTGTAAGGGTCGGTACCGCCGTTGGTATAGATGACGGAGCTGTTGTTGGCGACGAGCTGCATGGTCACGCTGAACTCGTTGCCGTAGACCTGGTTCACGCGGTTGAGCGCCGTGACGACGGCGGCCTGTCCCTGTGCGACGGTGCCGCCGAACACGGCGGTGTATTCGCCGGTCGCCGCGATCGCAGTGCGCAGCACGCGGCGCGAAGCGCCGGTGACGGTCTCGACGCCGGGCGCAGCGCTCAGATGCTCGTCGGGCGTCTCGTCGCGATCGTGCGTGTCGCAATGAAAGCGCCGCGGCGTCGCACTGTCGGCGCGACGGAAGCTGATGTAGTCGCTGCCGTCGCCGAAGGTGTTCGGCTGCACGATCCAGCTGCCGTCGCGGTCGAACACGAGTGCCTGCAGACCGAGATCCGAAAGGTCGACGCGCACCGCATTGCCGTCGGCATCGCGGCCGCGCAGGCTCACGATCTGCGGAAACCGGGCGGCGAGTTCCGGCGACATCGTGCCGGAATCCTCGAGCACGAACTCGGCGAAACCGCCGCCGGGCCGCGGCAGCGCGAACGGCGTGGCGTCGGAGACGGCGGCGCGCAGCGTTTCGCGCAGGCGGACGACATCGAGCTGCACGCTGCGGTAGACGCGTGGCTGCGGGCCGTTCGCGTTCAGCGCGAGCGGCGCGCGCGCTTCGGACCAGAGCTCCGCCGCGGCAGCCGGAACGGCGGTCAGGCCCAGCAGCAGTGACGCGGACAGCAGACGATGGTTCATGGCGGCCTTCCGGAAAAACGGCGATCGTAGTCGATGACCGTGGCCGCAATCGTGACGTCGTGCTGCGTCGGGCCGTCGATTTCGCTGCGGTAGCGTGTCGGCGGTACCGGCAACGGTCTCGCGGCGGAGGTCGCACGAGCGCCGCGTATCGCGGGCTCGCTGCCACGGTCACGGTGCTTGGATACAATCGGCGGATGACTGCCCTCGATTCCGCTCCCGCATTCCCGGCGTCTTCCGGTCCGCTGACTCTGCCCGGTCCGGCCGGCGCGCTCGAATGCCTCGTCGAGCGTCCCGATCAGGACGAACGCCGCGGCAACGTCATCGTCTGTCATCCGCACCCGCAGCATGGCGGCACCATGCACAACAAGGTCGTCACCATGGTGTCGCGCTCGCTCGTCGAGCTCGGCCTGTCGACCGTGCGGTTCAATTTCCGCGGTGTCGGCGCGTCGGCGGGCAGCTACGACGACGGCAACGGCGAAACCGACGATCTCCGTGCGGTCGCCGAATGGCTGCGTCGTGAGCGTCCCGACGATGCGCTGTGGCTCGCCGGCTTTTCGTTCGGCAGCTACGTGGCATTGCGTGCGGCACAATCGCTCGCGCCGCAACAGCTGATCCAGATCGCGCCGCCGGTCGGGCGCTGGGCGTTCGAGACGATCGCGCTGCCGGATTGCCCCTGGCTGATCGTGCAGGGCGAAGCCGACGAGGTCGTCGATCCCGCTGTCGTATTCGCCTGGGCCGCCGCGCTGCCGAAACCCGTACAGCTCGTGCGCATGCCGGAGACGAGTCATTTCTTCCATCGCCGTCTGATGGATCTGCGCGGCGCGGTCAAGAACGGCGTGCGCGACAATCTGCCGCCGCTGCGGACTCCCGCGTGAGCGCGACGGCGCATTACCTCGCCGGTGTGCAGCGTGGCGACTGGCAGGACGACCCGGCGCAACGCGCGGTACTCGTCGAGCTCGACCGCATCGGCGAACACCTCCAGCACGCCGAGCCGGAAGGCCTGTTCGCGCGGCTGCGCGCGCGCTTCTCGAATCCCGCACCGGTGCGCGGCCTGTACCTCTGGGGCGGCGTCGGCCGCGGCAAGACGTTTCTGATCGACCTGTTCTACGAGCATCTGCCGATCACGCAGAAGCGCCGCGTGCATTACCACCGCTTCATGCGCGCGGTGCAGGCCAGGCTGAAGGATCTGCAGGGCCGGCAGGATCCTCTCGTCGACGTGGCCGTGGAAATTGCCGCTGACACTCAGGTGCTGTGCCTCGACGAATTCTTCGTCAGCGATATTGGTGACGCGATGATTCTCGGCGGACTGTTGCGCGCGCTGTTCGCGCGTGGCGTCTGCCTGGTTACCACCTCGAACACGGCGCCGCGCAATCTGTATGCGAACGGGTTGCAGCGCGACCGCTTCCTGCCGGCGATCGCGCTGATCGGGCAGCACTGCGCGGTCGTCGAGATTGTCTCGGCACAGGACTGGCGCCTTCGCGCGCTGACCCAGGCGCGCGTCTATCACACGCCGCTGGGGC
>CAMLSI010000108.1 GCA_946482585.1 uncultured Lysobacteraceae bacterium | reverse complement strand
CGCACGGTCAGCAGCGTGATTTCGTAGTCGAACGCGACGAAGCCCTCGACGATGACACGGCCCTGTCCGGCACGGCCGCCGCTTTGCGCGTAGTCCCAGGCCGCGGCGATATCGGCCTCGCCGCGCACGACACTCTGTCCCTTGCCCGACGAGCTCATGACCGGCTTTACGACGCAGGGCAGTCCGAGCGCGCGCACCGCATCGCGGTAGTCGTCGACGGTATCGCAGAAGCGGTAGGGCGAGGTCGGCAGCCCCAGCGTTTCCGCCGCGAGGCGCCGGATGCCTTCGCGGTCCATCGTGAGCCAGGCCGCGCGCGCGGTCGGGATCACGGTGAGGCCGGCGCGCTCGAGCTCGACCAGGGTCGGCGTGTGGATGGCCTCGATCTCGGGCACCACGAGATCGGGTTTTTCGAGTTCGATCACGCGGCGCAGCTCCTGCGCGTCGAGCATGTTGATGACGTGACTGCGATGCGCGACGTGCATGGCCGGCGCGTTCGCGTAGCGATCGACGGCGATGACTTCGACGGCGTAGCGCTGCGCCTCGATCGCGACTTCCTTGCCGAGTTCGCCCGAACCCAGCAACAACAGCCGCAGTGCGCCGGGCGAACCCGGAGTGCCGAACGGTTTCATGCCCTGCTCCGACTGAGAAAAGAGCGCGATTGTACGGGCACGCAGCAATCGCGTTCGATGGAACACCGGTCGCGTCGCGCGGTCGCAGACACGCTTTCCTGCGCGCCGCTCTGGCACACTCGCCGCCTCAGGTTGCGCCTTCCCTATTCCCTGCTGCCGGTTTCCGTTCGCTCATGCGCCGATCCGTTCGCCTTGCCCGCCTGCTGTTCGCCTCGCTCTTCGCCTTCGCGGCATGCTCCGCCGCGGCCCGCGCGGCGGCCGAAGAAACCTGGATGAGCGTCACGCTGGACGGACGCAAGATCGGCCACATGCTGAACCGGCGCGAGATACGCGACGACCGCGTGGTGACCACGCAGGACATGAGCCTCGGCATCGAGCGCGCGGGTGTCGCGATCACGCTGGAGGTCAGCGAAACCCACGAGGAAACGAAGACCGGAACGCCGCTCGCGTTCCACACGCGTTCGCGCATGTCCGGCGTGGAGTCGACGAGCGAGGGCACGGTCGACGCCGACGGCACCATCCGCGTGAAGAGCAGCGTCGGCGGGCTCAGTCAGAGCAAGACCGCGACCTGGCCCAAGGGCGCGCTTTTCAGCGAAGGATTGCGCCTGGATGCGATCGCGCACGGACTCAAAGCCGGCACCCGCTACGACAGCCTCGCGTACCAGGCATTGAATCTCGACGCGTACCCGCTGACCACGACGATACGGCCGGCCGAGTACGTCGACGTGCCCGGCGGGCGGCGCGAACTGTTTCGCGTCGATCGCGATCTCAAGGTGCCGGGCCTGCCGCTCGCGAGCACCGACTGGATGGACAAGGACTACCGCGTGCTCAAGGTGAGTCTGCTGCAGCTCGGCCTCAAGCTCGAAGTGCTCGCCTGCGACAAGGCCTGCGCGCTCGCGCCGAATCAGCCCGGCGACGCGCTGCAGCAGGCGCTGGTGGCGGCGCCGCGCACCTTGGGTCGCGACGATCTCGCCAAGCCGCTGCGCTACACCCTGAGCGCGCGCCATCGCGAAACCGCCGTGAGCTTTCCGGCTACCGGCGAGCAGAAAGTGGAACGCCGCGGCGACGGCTATGTCGTGACCGTGTCGCCGCAACCGCGCGCGGGTACGGAGCCGCCGCCGGTCGCCGCCGACAGCCAGCCGAATGCCTGGCTGCAATCCGGCGCCGAAGAAATCACGCGGCTCGCCGCGCAGGCTTCGCCCGGCGAGCGGAAACCGGCCGAGCGCATGCGCGATCTCGAAGCGTTCGTGTTCGGCTACATCGACAAGAAAGGACTCAGTGTCGGCTATGCCTCGGCGCTCGAGACGGCGAAATCGCGCCAGGGCGACTGCACCGAACATGCCCTGCTGCTGGCCGCGCTCGGCCGGGCGCACGGCATCCCGACGCGCATCGCGACCGGCCTCGCCTTCGTCGAATCCTTCGGCAGCGCCGAGCGCGTGTTCGTGCCGCATGCCTGGGTACAGGCATGGATCGACGGGCGCTGGCAAAGCTTCGACGCGGCGCTCGGCCGCTTCGATACCGGCCATATCGCGCTCGGCGTCGGCGACGGCGATCCGTGGCGCTTCTTCTCGGGCGTGACCACGCTCGGCAACCTGCGCGTCGACGCGGCGGAGCCGGCCGCCGCGTCGGCGAAATGAAGCGCGTCGCTCGCGCATTCATCGCCGCGTTGCTCGCGACGACATCCGGCACGGCGGCCGCACAGCGCGTCCCCGAGATGGCCGGACTCGTGCGCGACGGCCGCCTCGGCGAGATCAGCGGCATGGCGGCGTCGCCGTCGACGCCGGACCGTTTCTGGGTGCACAACGATTCGGGTTCGCCCGCCGACGTATTCGCGATCGACGGCAGCGGACGCGTGCAGGCGCAGCTGCGCGTCACCGGCGTCAAGCCAGTCGACTGGGAGGACATGGCCGCGTTCGCGTTCGACGGCAAATCGTGGCTGCTGCTCGCCGATACCGGCGACAACGGCGGCGTGCGTCCGCGCGTCGAGCTCGTCGTCGTCGAGGAACCGTCGTTCGCGGCTGACGCGAACGAGCATGCGTTCAAGGCTGCCCCGGCATGGCGCATCGCGTTCCGTTATGCCGACGAACCGCACGACGTCGAGGCCGTCGGCGTCGACACGGCGGCCGAAACCGTGCTGCTGCTGACGAAACGCACCACGCCGCTGCAGATCTGGTCGCTGCCGCTGCGACCCGGCAAGGACAAGGAAACCGTGGCTACACTGCTCGGTACGCTGCGCGCCGCCGACGACGTACTGCCGACCGTCGACTTCGAACGCCGTCTGATGCCGGGCCGGCCGACCGCGTTGTCGATCAGCCGCGATGCGCGCCGTGCCGCCGTGCTCACCTACAACGCAGTCTGGATCTACGACCGCGCCGCGGGCGAGAGCTGGGCCGGCGCATTCGCGCGCACGCCGCGCAGCTTTCCGATTGCACTGCTCGCCCAAGCCGAAGCCGTCGCGTTCGGCACCGATGCGGACACCGTCTACGTCACCGGCGAACGCTGGCCCGTGCCGCTGCTTCGCCTCGACATAACCCCGTAGGTTTCCGTCGCTTCATCGCGCAAGCCACTCGGCGAGCTCGCTGCCCCGCCCCAGCGCCCGTTGCGCGAGCGCGCGGCCGCACAGCGCGCCGAGAATGTTTCCAGTGCCGTCGTAGGCGCCGGTCGCGAACACGCCGCGCGCGATCTCGCCGAACACGGGCAATCCGCGCTGCGTGAAGGCGACGCGCGCAGACCAGCGATGCGTGATCGCGGCGCGGCTGCCCAGGCGGTCGCGCAGCAGGTGCTCGAGATGCGTCTGCACGCGCGGCGACGTGCCGGATACCGCCTGCCATTCGTCTTCGCCGCCGAGATCGCGTCCGCCGCCGAGCGCGATGCATCCGTCGCCGCGCTGCAGCCAGTAGTCGTTGCCGTCGCGAAAATACACGGGCCGCGCGAGCGACAGCGTCGGATCCGGCGCGGTCGCGAGCATCTGCAGGCGCGCCGAACGCACGTCGCCCGCGAACTGCGGCAACAGGTCTTCGAGACCGCCGTCGACGGCGACGAGCACGAGGTCGGCGCGGACGCGGCCCGTCGTCGTCGTGACGAGACCCGGCGCAATGTCGATGACATCGCCCTGCCGCAGCGACACGCCAGCGTCGGCCAGCGTCGCGGCCAGACTGCGCCAGTAGCGCGCCGGATCGAACAGGCCGTCGTCGGCAAACAGTACGCCGCGGCCTTCGGAGCCGAGATACGGTTCGGCCGGCAGGCCGTCGCGCTGCATGGCTTCGATCTGATGCACGCAATCGCGCTCTTCCTCGGCGTCGGCGGCGATGCGCAGCGAGCCCGTGCGTCGGCACGATTCCGGCGTCTCGACGTAGCGTCGCGCCAGTTCGCGCCGGGTCAGTTCGTAGATGCCGAGCGCGCGCTCGCGGCCGAAGCGGGCGATCGCGTCGTGATAGAACGCGGCCTGCCCGGCGAGCAGGAAGCCGCCGTTCGCACCGGCCGCGCCGGCCGCAATGCCGCGGCGATCCAGGCCGATGCAGCGCAATCCCGCGCGGCGGAACTCGTCCAGCGCGCTGAGTCCGCTGCCGCCGAGACCGACGACACAGACGTCCGCGGCCGCCTCGCCGCTCCACGCCCCGACGCCGAGATCGAGTCCGTCGCGCCAGATCGATTCCGCCTTTGCTGACCGCATGCCGAATTCCCGAGTTTTCGCGCGGCGCATGGTAGCGGCTCGCGTATGCGCCGGCGCAGTTGGAAATTTGATATCAAATTGATATCTTCCTGGCACCCCCACAGGAGCACCGCCATGAACGAGAACACCGCCTGGTCTCTGCCTGGAATCCCCACGCTGCTCGCGCTGATGGCCGGCTTCGCCCTCGCTGTCACCGTATTCATCAATGGCGCCGCGGCCCGCACGCCGTCCGGCCCGCTCGCCGGAATTCTGCTGTTCGTCCTGTTCGCCTTCCTGGCCAAGGGCTTGTTCCAGGTGCAGCCGAACCAGGGCAAGGTCATGCAGCTGTTCGGCCGCTACGCAGGCACGGTGCGCGCCGAAGGCCTGCGCTGGACCAACCCGTTCTACGCCAAGCGCAACGTATCGCTGCGCGTGCGCAACTTCGAATCGTCCAGGCTCAAGGTCAACGACAACGACGGCAATCCGATCGAGATCGCCGCAGTCGTGGTCTGGCAGGTCGTCGATACCGCCGAAGCCATGTTCCAGGTCGACGACTACGAGAACTTCGTGCAGATCCAGTCCGAATCGGCGCTGCGCCAGATGGCGACCAGCTACCCGTACGACTCGCACGATTCCGGTGCGCCGAGCCTGCGCAGCCACGGCAAGGAAGTGAACCAGCATCTGCGCGACGAGATCCAGGAACGCCTCGGCAAGGCCGGCGTCGAAGTCGTCGAAGCGCGCATCACTCACCTCGCCTATGCGCAGGAAATCGCGCAGGCCATGCTGCAGCGCCAGCAGGCCGGCGCCATCATCGCGGCGCGCACGCGCATCGTCGAAGGCGCCGTGAGCATGGTCGAGATGGCGCTCGATCAGCTCAGCAGGCGCGGCGTCGTCGAGCTCGATGACGAGCGCAAAGCCGCGATGGTCTCCAACCTGCTCGTCGTGCTCTGCGGCGAACGCGGCACGCAGCCGGTCGTCAACACCGGCACGCTGCACCACTGACGCCGTGAGCGAGAAGAAAGCCTATCCGCTGCGCATCAACGCTGCCGTGCTCGAGGCGATGCAGGCCTGGGCCGACGACGAGCTGCGCTCGCTCAACGCGCAGATCGAATACGTGCTGCGCGAGGCGTTGCGCAAGAACGGAAGGCTGAAGGCCGCGGCCGACGGCGAGCGCAAGAAGGACGGATGAATCGGCCGTCGGCGTGATGCCGGCGGCGCACCGCGGATGTCGCCGCCGGCAATGCGCCCGCGCTGGCCCGCCTCGTCGCAAGCGCCTGACTCAATCCGCTGCGCGTTTGCGAAGTGACCGGCGGTGCATTCGTGCCCTCGTGCGAAAGGCACGGCTGCGCTCCAGGCGTGCTGACCTTCATGAGGCAGATCGGCTGACCTCGCAGCGGCTGGCATCTGCCCGCAACCGGCTGCGACAATCCGGCCATGATTCGCCTCAGCGCACCTGCCGGCCTGTCACCGCCTGCCACTGCGACCCACCTGCGATGCCGGGAATTGCTGGCCGCTGCCGCGCGGCTCGGCGTTCCCGCCGACTACGGCCGGACACGCCACCTGCGCGCCCTGCGCGAACCCATCCGGCTCGCTTTCGTCGGCTACGACGTTCACGCCCGACCGCAATGGCTGACGCCGCGCGCGGCGAGCGCCTGGCTGCGCATGCGCCACGCGGCTGCTCTGGGACAGGTCGAACTGCAGCTCGTCTCCGCGTTCCGCTCGATCGAGTATCAGGTCGGCATCATCGAGCGCAAGCTCGCGCGCGGGCAGACCATGGAACAGATCCTGACCGTCAGCGCCGCTCCCGGCTACAGCGAGCATCACACCGGCCGCGCGATCGACGTCACGACACCGGGTTTCCCCGCGCTGGAGGAGGAATTCGAGCAGTCGCCCGCGTTTCGCTGGCTGACACACAATGCGTCAAAGTACGGTTTTTCACTTTCCTTCCCGCGCGGCAACCGGCACGGAATCGCCTACGAGCCGTGGCACTGGCTGTGGCGCAGGAAATAGCGGGCGCGGAGACTACGCGGGCCTGCGCTTGGCCCGCCGGCTTTCGTCCCTCGCCTCCTCTCACGCGCTCCGCGGAATCTCCACGCCGAGCCGGTCCATTTCCGGCAGCAGCGGCGCATACGCCTTCCAGCGTCCGACTGAACTCGCATAGACGCCCTGGCGCGCCTGCCAGACGCTCGCGGTGGCGATCGCATCGCGCGGCGCATCGGCGCTGCGCGGCTTCTTCTCCGGCGCCGGCGCGGCGGCGGCAGACGCTGCAGGCGTGGCCGGCGGCGCCTGCAGCCCGAGGAACGTGAACAGCCGCGTCATGCTGGCCGCCGTGTTCGACACGAGGCTTTCGTAGTCGAGTTCGAGCACGCGGATCGGCAGCACCTTGCGCCAGTGCTCCATGAGCGCGTGATAGCCGCGCGCATAGGCGCCGATGTCGGCGAAGTCGTAGGCCCAGTTCATGTCGTCGTGGGCGAAATGCTGGCTCCAGAGCGACAGCGCCGTGTCGCGCAGGTCGCGGCGGCAGTGGACGATGCGCGCGTTCGGGTACATCGCCGCGATCAGCCCGAGATGACGGAAATTCAGCGGATTCTTGTCGATGTAGCAACGCACGGCCGCATCGTCCTGGCGCAACTGGTTGCGATACAGATGCGCGGCCGTCGACAGCGCACCCGATGCCGGCGACGGACCGAGCTGCGCGGCGAGCGCGGCGATCCAGTTCAACTCGCTGCGATTGCAGACGTCCGGATGTTTGGCGAGCTGGCTCGCAACGAGCGTCGTGCCCGAACGCGGCAGACCGACGACGAACACCGGCACGATGCGCTCGTCGACCGGCAGCGGCAGCGGCACGCGCGCGCGCAACTGCATCTCGACGAAACGCTGCCAGCCGTGCTGATCCCACGGAAACGCCGCGTGTGACTGCGTATTGGCCTTGCGCAGCACCTGGACGGCGCGTTCGCGCTCGCCGAGATCGTCGAGCGCCTTGCCATAGCCGAAGGCTGCGCAGAGTGCGGCCGGCTGCTGCAGATCGGTGCGCTTCTGCGCATCGTCGAGCAGTTGCAGGTCCGGATCGTCGGCACGCGAGAACTTGTGCGTGTGGGCGAGTCGCAGCCAGGCAGCGGCTTGCTGCGGATCGAGTTCGACGGCCAGACGCAGGCGGCGCCGCGCCGAACCGAAACGGCCGAGCGTCAGCGAGATCTCGCCGGTCATCGACAGCAGTTCCGCGTCGCGCGGGTTCGCATCGAGCACGGCCTGGGAGATTTCCTCGGCCTCGGCATTGCGCTGGCATTCCTGCAGGAACCGCAGGGTACGCGCATCGCCCATCCGTGTGCGCGCATGCCGGCGCCAGAGCGAGAGCACGGTGTCGGCCGCGGCGCCGAGACGTCCCTGCTCGCGCAGCATGAAGGCCAATGCGAGCGGCGCGTCGGCATGCGTGGGTTCGGCCGCGATCACTTCGCGGAACATCTGCTCGGCTTCGCGTACGTGACCGCTCAGGCGCAGCGCGATGCCGTAGAGGTAGCGCAGCGTCGTCGACGAGGCCCAGCGGTTCAAACCCGCTTCGAGCACGAGTCCCGCCGGCACGGCCTGATTGCCGCGCAACAGGTCTTCCGCACTCTGTATCCACTGCTGGATGCCGGCCTTGCCGACTTCGAGCCGGCCCAGGAACTGCTGCATCGCGGGGCCCAGCTGCCCCAGGTTGATGCCGCGCCGTAGATCCGCCATGGCGACGGCATATTGTTCGGAACTCAAACTCATGCGGGATGAACTGCTCGTGTGATGATTGGGTCGTTCGTTGAACAGGGAATTCGATGTCTTTCGCCGCGAGACTAGGCGCGCCCCGAGGAGGCGCACCTGGAGTACGGCGACGAGGTGCAACGACGTATCGCGGCGAAAGACGCCGAATTCGTTCGATGAACGACCCAATCACCACACCATCGATGGCTGCGCACGCGCGCGGCCCGGACGCGCATTATCGTCGCGCCGCCCGGTGGCACAAGCGCACCCGGTCCCGAAACGGCGCGGCGCGGCAACAATCGTGCCGCGCACGCCGTCCGGGCGCGTTCAGGGAATGAACTCTTGCACGGTGGGCGAAGCCGCCGTCGCGGCCGCGATGCCGACCGGCAGCGCGTGGTAGTTGTTGGTGAGCCAGCGGCCGAGCTGGCTCGCATAGAGCGGACTGCCGAGCACCGCGCTCTGCCCGCCCGGAATGATCTCGCTCGCGCCGATCTCGGCCGTCATCTCGCCGACGAAACGCCGCGCCGGACCGCTGGAGTACATGAATTCGTTGACACCGTTCGCGCGCGCATTGTGGCTCGACGCGTCGACCGCATCGAAGCCGCCGGAACGGGGCACGCCCGGCAGCGCGGCGGCATAGTTCTCGAATCCGTAAGAATTGTCGCCCGGCAGGCTGAAGCGCGAACCCAGCGGGTGCGCGAACACGATGCGATGGAGCTTGCCCCACCGGTAGTCGGCGAGATTCGTCGAACCGCCGAACGCCGCGGCGAAATCGGGGCCTGCAAAACGCGCAAGACCGTCCTGCATACTCTTGAGCAGCACGAAGTCGCGCGCGTCTTCCGGCGTCGGCGGCGTGCCGACGGCAGCCGGCACGTCGAAGAAACTCAGTCCCGATGCGCCTTTGCCGCGCAGCACCGGGAAGCTGTCGAGCAGGAACTTGAGGCCGGCATAGGCATCCGATCCGCCCGGCAATGCCGAACCGAGGCCGACTTTGGTCACGGTCGCGTCGACCGTGTTGCGGATCGCCTGCGAGCGCCAGATCGCGAACAGGCTGGCGGCCACGCTCGCGTCGATTTCCGCGGCACTCGGTCCCGGCAACGCGCTGGGGTTGTCGCCCGGGTCGAAGCCCTGGAGCAGTCCGGTCGGCGTGCTGAAATTCCACTGCTCGATGCGCGTGACCGCCGCAGCGACGTTCGCGTCGGCAGCCAGTGCGGCCAGCGGTGCCCAGGCACCCGCGGCCTTGGCGCGGCGCAGCGCGTTGACGAGATGCGGCGACACGAGTTCCGCATCCATGAGCTGGTTGTTCGCCTGCAGCGCCTTCATGTCGGCGACGGTGAGCTTGCGGCCGCTCGCGACCAGTTCCGCGAGCTTGCGGTCGATGCGGCCCTGGCGATACGAGGAATACTTGAAGTTCAGGTAGTACAGGCCGCCGCCCGGACGCACCTGGTTCAGCGGGTTGTTGTCGAGCGTCGTTCCGACCGGGTCGTTGTTCGCGTTGGCGAACCAGCCCTTGGCCGGATTGATGACATGCGGCATTTCCTCCGCCGGCAATACCTCGAACGGCACGGCCTGATTCGGCTGGCGCGCCTTCAGCGGCAGCCAGTCGTGCTGCAGCCCGCCCGAGCCGTCGCGGATCAGCCACGGCGGGCGGTTGCCGTCGGGGGCGCTGAGGGTCTGCAGGTCAGTGCGCAGCGGCAGCTCCGCGCTGGTGAAATAGGCGATGTTGCCGTCGACGTCGGCGTAGGCAAAGTTCTGCGAGCCCACGTCGAAATAGGTCAGCGCCTGCTGGAACTCGGCGAGATTCTGCGCGCGGTTGACGCGGCGGAACGATTCGAGTTCGCCGGTCGGCCCCCAGCCCGTGTACGCGACGGACAGGCCCGAGGCGCCCGAAATCTGCACCACGGGTCCGCGATTGCGGCGCGGCACGATCACGGTGACGGCACCGCTGGTATAACCGATCGAGTTGTCGCGCTCGAGGTTGTTGGCGAGACCGTCGCCGACTTTGTTCACATAGAAATTCTGGAACACCCACTCGACCGGTTCCTCGGCGGCCCCGTGCACGGTCGCGTACGGCAGGCCGTAGCTGTTGATGCGGAACGTTTCCTGGTAGACGTCGGTGACGTCGAGCGGATTCGTGGTCGTGCCCCAGCAGAGCCGGTCGTTGCAGCCCTGGATCACGCCGGGCGCGCCGGCCACCGTCACGCCGGTCACGTTGAGCGCCGGCGTCGTCGCCGCGTACAGGTGCTGCTCGACGAATACCGACGGCAGCGCGAGGCTGAGGTGCGGATCGTTCGACAGGATCGGCTTGCCCGACTGGGTCAGCGAGCCCGACAGCACCCATTCGTTCGATCCGGCGCGGTTCTCGCGCGGCTGCAGGTGCGGACCGATCAGCGGATGGTCGGCGATCTTGTCGCGATAGGCGCGCGCCAGGTCGAGCGTGACCGCATCGATGGGCGCGACGTCGACCGACGTTTTGGCCGTGGCCGGCGCATCGCCGCCCGTGGTCGGCGCGATCGTCACGCGGTTGTCCGGCGGCGCGAGCCGATGCGTGTCGCCGAAGTACAGGGCCGTGCCGTCGAAATTGCCGGCGCGTCCGGCCTGCTGATAGCCGCCGAGCTCGAGCGTGGACTGGATATCGAGGTCGAACGAGAGCTGGAAGGCCAGCGCCTTGCCGATCACGATGCTGTCGACCGGCGACCAGGGATCGACCTGGCTGATCTCCAGCGCGATGTATTCGGGCGGCAGGCTGCCGGTCGAACGCAGCCAGTAGTTGACGCCGTCGGCATAGGCCTTGAGCCAGCCGCGCGTATCGTCGCTGGCTGCCTGCCATGTCGCCCAGGCGGCGCGGCGCAGGCCCAGCGTGCGGGTCTGCACGTCATTGGCCAGCGCGCTCCGGCCGACGAGCTCGGCAACGGTGCCGCTCGCGCCGCGGCGGCTGAAATCCATCTGGAAGAACCGGTCGCGCGCATGCGCGTAGCCCTGCAGGAATGCAAGATCGTGTTCGTTCTGCGCCTTGATCAGCGGGATGCCTTCGGCATCGGTCGAAACGCTCGCGGCCGCGCGCAGTTCGGGAATCTTGATCGGCTCGGCGAGGGCTCGCTCGACGACGGCAGCCCCCGACAGCGCCGCGGCGACGGCAAATGCAAGAACGCGGCGACCGCCGCGCAGCAGACGGATCTGACGCATGTCGATTCTCCCTCTGAGGCCGCGTTCGCGACCGCCGCGGCGGCGAAGCGCGAGCGTATACGCCTGCGCCGGCCGGGGCATTCGGCGCTGCAACACGAACGTTTGAATGCCGCGCGGCGACGCCACGACGGCGCGTCGTGTCAAGCCTTGTTCCTGCGGGGTCCTGCGCTTACGCTGCGCCGCCGGGCCCCGACGACATGACCGCACGCTTCGTCCATCTGCATGTCCACAGCGAATACTCGCTGATCGACTCGACCATCCGCATCGCCTCGCTGATGAAGGCCTGCGTGAAGTCGGACATGCCGGCGCTGGCGCTGACCGATCAGGCCAACCTGTTCGCACTGGTCAAGTTCTACCGCGAAGCGGAAAAGACAGGCGTGAAGCCGATCGCCGGCGCCGACCTCTGGATCGCGAACGCAGCCGACCGCAACAAGCCGACGCGGCTCACCGTGCTGTGCCGCAACCGCACGGGCTACCTGAACCTCTCGCGCCTCCTCTCGCGCGCCTACATCGAAGGCCAGCACGGCGATTTCGCGCAGATCGAGCCGGGCTGGATGCACGACCAGACCGAAGGCCTGATCGCGCTCGTCGGCCGCGAGAGCGACGTCGGCCACCTGCTGCTCGCCGGCAACACCGAACTGGCGGCCGCGCGCTGCGGCCAGTGGCTGGGACTGTTCGGCGACGGCCTCTATCTGGAAATCTGCCGCATCGGCCACGCCCACGAAACGGTGTTCAACGATGCGGCGCTGCGTCTCGGCGCCTCGCTCGACTGTCCCGTCGTCGCGACCAACGACGTGCGCTTCCTGCTGCAGGAAGACTTCGCCGCGCACGAGGCGCGCGTCTGCATCCATCAGGGACGCGTGCTCGCCGACCCGAAACGGCCGCGCGAATACACCCAGGAGCAGTACCTGAAGTCGCCGGAGCAGATGGCGGCGCTGTTCTCCGACCTGCCCGAAGCACTGCAGAACAGCGTGGAAATCGCAAAACGCTGCAATCTGGAACTTTCCTTCGGTACCTATTATCTGCCGGCGTTTCCGGTACCGCCGGAGCACACGCTCGACACTTTCATCCGCGAGCAGGCGCGCCGCGGCCTCGCGGCGCGCCTCGACAAGCACGGACCGGCACCGGGACGCACCGTCGAGGACTACACC
>CAMLSI010000107.1 GCA_946482585.1 uncultured Lysobacteraceae bacterium | reverse complement strand
ATCTGGCAGAACGGAAGCCTCCACTGCGTGACGATGCAGCTGCCCAAAGGAGTTCTCGCATGAAATCGCCGATCCTGCGCGTTGCGCTGCTGCAGGAAACCGACCGCGGATCCGTCGCGGCGAATCTCGACGCGATCGAGTCCGGCCTGCGCGAAGCCGCCGCGGCCGGCGCCGAACTGGTGCTGCTGCAGGAGCTGCACAACGGGCCGTATTTCTGTCAGCACGAGAGCGTGAGCGAGTTCGATCGCGCCGAAGCCATCCCGGGCCCGAGCAGCGAACGCATCGGTTCGCTCGCCGAAGAACTGAAGCTCGTCGTGGTCGCCTCGCTGTTCGAGCGCCGCGCGGCCGGCCTGTATCACAACACGGCCGTCGTGTTCGACCGCTCGCGCGCGATCGCCGGACGCTATCGGAAGATGCACATTCCCGACGATCCGGCGTTCTACGAAAAGTTCTACTTCACGCCGGGCGATCTCGGTTTCGAGCCCATACGCACCTCCGTCGGCAAGCTCGGCGTACTGGTCTGCTGGGACCAGTGGTATCCCGAAGCCGCGCGCCTGATGGCGCTGGCCGGCGCGGAACTGCTGCTCTACCCGACCGCGATCGGCTGGGACCCGCAGGACGAGGACGCCGAGAAGCAGCGTCAACGCGAAGCCTGGATCACCGTGCAGCGCGGTCATGCAGTCGCGAACGGCATTCCGCTGCTCGCCTGCAACCGCACCGGCTTCGAGGCCGCGCCCGAAGGCGGCCGCGGCCTGCAGTTCTGGGGCACGAGCTTCGTCGCCGGCCCGCAGGGCGAATTCCTGGCCCAGGCCGGCACCGACGCGCGCGAATTGCTGATCGTCGACATCGATCTGGCGCGCAGCGAGAAGGTGCGCCGCATCTGGCCCTTCCTGCGCGACCGGCGTATCGACGCCTACGACGACCTGCTGCGCCGTTTCCGCGACTGACTCCTCTCCATGACGACTGAAGACCCCCGCCCGGAAGAGTTCGGGCCGCCCGATCCTTTGCAGGATCAGCCGATACGCCGCATCACGATCAACGACACCGAATTCGTGCTGCTCGGCACGGCGCACGTGTCGCGAGCGAGCGTCGCCGCGGTGCGCGCGCTGATCGAGCGCGAGCCGTTCGATGCAGTCGCCGTCGAGCTCGATTCGAACCGCCATGCGTCGATGCGCGATCCGGAACTTTTGCGCAAAATGGATTTGTTCCAGGTCATACGCCAGGGCAAGGCCGGACTCGTGGCGGCCAACCTCGCCCTGTCGGCGTTCCAGCGCCGCCTCGCCGAGCAGTACGGCATCGAGGCCGGCGCCGAGCTCAAGGCCGCGTTCGAGGCGGCCGAAGAACGCTCGATCCCGGTCTGGCTCATCGACCGCGACATCGGCGTGACGCTCAAGCGCGCCTACCGCAGCGTCGGCTTCTGGGACCGCATGGGCATTCTCAGCGGGCTGGGCGCGAGCGTGATATCGAGCGACGAGATCGGCGAGCAGGACATCGAGAAGCTCAAGCGCGGCGACATGCTCGAAAGTGCGTTCTCGGAGTTCGCGAAGGAATCCGAGCCGCTCTATCGCAGCCTCATCGCCGAACGCGACAGCTACATGGCGGCGAGGCTGCGCGAAGAGCAGATCAAGACCCCGGCCAGACGCGTGCTCGCCGTCGTGGGCGCCGGCCATCTGGCCGGCCTGGAGCGCGAACTGCGCGAACAGAAAGCGCCGCCCGTACCGTTGCGCGCGACGCTGGACGCGGTGCCGCCCGGCGCGCGCTGGCCGAAATGGCTCGCGCTCGGCCTGTTCGTCGCGATCGCTGTCGCCGTCGCGCTGCTGTTCAAGCGCGACGCTAGCCTCGGCGCCGACGCGCTGCGCGACTGGATCCTGTTCACCGGCGGACTCGCCGGCCTCGGCGCCCTGCTCGGCGGCGGCCATCCGCTGTCCGTGCTCGCGGCCGCCGTCGTCGCGCCACTGAAACCGTTTCGCCCGGGCATACCGCCGGGGGTGGCCAGCGCCGGCGTCGAGGTCTGGCTGCGCAAGCCGCGCGTGGCCGATTTCGACAGCCTGCGTCACGACGTCAGTCATTGGACCGGCTGGTGGAAAAATCGCATTTCCCGCACCTTGCTCGTTTTCCTGCTGACGAATTTCGGCGGCATGATCGGCGTCTGGCTCGCGGGATTCCGCATCCTCAAGAGCCTGACCTGATGCGCCGCACACGCGGGCCCGCCGGCGGCGACACGCATTACACACTCACCTGCGGGCCGGACCAGCGATCCGGCTCGATCACATCGGCAATCGCGACGCGACTTCAGAGGTCTGCAGCGTAATGAAACTTGCCCGTTTCCTGTTCAAGCCCCGTTGGCAAAGCAAGGACGTCGCAACGCGACGTGGCGCCGTCGCCGAACTCAACGACGCGGAACTCGTTGCCGCACTGCCGACGATCGCGCGCAACGACACCGACGCGAGCGTGCGCCTCGCCGCTTTGCGCCGGTTGAATCAATACGAGTCCTGGCGCGAGCGCTCGACCGCCGACCCGGACGGCAGCATCCGCGAAACCGCGCGCGCGGCCTATGTGGCGATGCTGACCGGCAGCAGCGCCGGCCTGCCGCCGATCGAACGCCGCATCGCCGAACTCGACACCCTGTCGGGCGAGGAAATCGAACGTGTCGTCACGCAGGGCTCCGATCCGGCGCTGCGCAGCGCGGCGCTCGAACGCGCGACGCGTCCGAGCCTGCTCGTCGATGTCGCCGCGTCGGACGCCGATCCGAAACTGCGTCTGGTCGCCCTGTCGCGCATCACCGACGTGGATGCGCTCGGACGCGTCGCGGAACGCACGCGCAAGACCGACAAGGTCGTCAGCCGCCTCGCACGCGATCGTGCCGAAGCCGCGCGCATCGCCGCGGGCGACATGGCTGCGATCGAGCTGCGCGCACGTCAGCTCTGCGAACGCATCGACGCACTGCTGTCGCGTCCGCGCAGCGAGCGCGCCGAAGAACTCGCCGCGGTCGGCGAAGCCTGGAACGTGCTCGCCGGCAAGGCGCCGCGCCAGTATGCGGAACGCTTCGAGTCCACGCGCGCGTTCCTGCGTTCGGACACCGAGGAGGCCGCGACCGAGCGCAGCGCGTTGCGTGCGCTGCGTGCGCGCATCGATCTCGCTCTGACGTCCGCCCAAACGGACCCTGCCGCGCTCGAAACGCTCGCGCGCGAAGCCGGCCAGGCCGTCGCGCAGAGCCGCCACGAGCTGCCGGAGCGCGAACGCGTCGAAGCCCTGCTCGTCCAGCTGACGCAGCGGCTCGCCCAGCGCGCCGTGCATGTGCGCGAGGCGGCGGAGACGGCGCAGACACAGACCCAGGAAGCCGAAGCGCGCCGCGAAGCGACGCTCGAAGCGCTCGCGGCGCAGGCGCGTTTCGACGCCGCGCTCGAACGGGCGCAGGCAGACAAGGAAAAGCAGCGCGAGCAGCATCAGGCGCTGCGCCGCGATCTCGACAATCTCGTGATCGAACTCGAACAGCAGCTCGAAGCCGGCGACCTCGGCCATGCGCTCGCGACGCATGCGCGCATCGCGAACCTGCTCGAAGGAATGCCCACGCTCGCACGACACGACAAGCGGCTGCTCAACGCCGAGGCGCGTCTGGCCGAACTCAAGCGCTGGCAGCGCTGGTCGAGCAACGAACGGCGCAAGCAGCTCTGTGACGCGATCGAAGTCCTGCCGACACAGGGCCTGCATCCGGACGCCGTGGCCACGCGCGTGCGCGAGGCGCGCGCCGAATGGCAGCAGCTCGATGCGCTCGACGGCGACAAGGACGCGCGCGGCAGCCTCGGCCTCGGCCGCCGCTTCCAGGCGCTCTGCGCTCAGGCGCTCAAACCCGCGCAGGGCTATTTCGCCAAACGCGACGAGCTGCGCAAGTCGAACCAGGATGCGATCGAAGCGCTGCTCGCCGCAGGCGAAACCGAAGACGTGAGCACGGTCGACATCACGACGCTGACGAAACAACGGCGCGAGCTCGCCGACGCGCTGCGTGCGCTCGACGGCGTCGATCCGCGCGCGCGCAAGGCACTCGCGCAACGCGTAAAGGACCGGCTCGCACGCATCGACGCGCGTCTCGACGAACAGGCGAGCGGCGTCGAAGCCGCCAAACGCAAGCTCATCGGCGATGCCGAACGTCTTGCAACGAGCGCCGATGCGAATGCCGCCGCGCGCGAAGTGCGCGATCTGCAGGCGCGCTGGAAAGCGGTCGGCAACGGCCGCCGCCGCACCGACGAATCGCAGTGGAAGACGTTCCGCGGTCATTGCGATGCGGTGTTCGCACGGCTCGACACGGCACGGCGCGAACGCGACGACGCGGAAGCGGCCGCGCGCGCGCAGGCCGAAACGCTGGTGACGGAGCTCGCGCAGCTCGTCGGGACTCCAACCGATGCGCAACCCGCGCCGCGCCGCGAACTGGAACAGCGCTGGGCCGCGCTCGACGTGCGCGACCGCGAACTGCAGCGCCGCTGGCAGCAACAGCTCGATGCGATCGACGCGAGTCGTGCACAGGCACAGCGCCGCCGCCGCAATGCGGCGCTCGACGATGCGCTCGCGCGCCTCGCCTTGTGCGAAGCCGTGGAGCTCGGTCAGCGCGACGCTGCCGCCGCGCGTGCCGAATGGACCGACATCGGCAGCGACGCGAGTCCGCTCGCCGCCGCTCTGCAGCAGCGCTTCGACGCGGCGGCCGCCGGGACGAGCGCTGCCGATGCGGACGACGACGACGCCCGCCGCGACCTGCTGGTCACGCTCGAATTCCTCGGAACGGTCGAAACGCCGGCCGAGGACAAGGCGCGCCGCATGGATCTCCAGGTCGCGCGCCTGTCGCAGCGCATGAGCGGCGCCGGTACGGCGCGCAGCACGCGCGAAGAATTCACGTCCTTGCTGCAACGCTGGATCGCGCTCGGCGCAGCGCCCGCTGCGGTCGCGCCGGCGTTGCAGGCCCGCTTCCGTCGCGCCGCCGAGGCCGTACTGACCCAGCTCGACTGAGCCCAACGTATCCGATCCGCTGCGCGCCGCACACGGTGCACAGCGGATCGGACGAGATCGTCGCAGCCGCCGCTCGGGGAGAGTTCCCCGCGTTCCTCGCGCTCGACAGCCGTCGAACCGCATCGGCCGCATGTCCCCGCTATTCGTTCCAGTAGTGCGCGCGATCGCGACGGCAGTGCTCGACGGTCCGCGGCTGCGCCCGCGCGGAAAAATACAGGCGTATACATCCGGCCGACGCGGTATTGACGAGCGCGATGCCGCGTTCACGATAGCGTGCGACCACGTCGGCGTGCGGATGGCCGAAACGGCTGCGGTGCGCGGCCGAGATCAGCGCCTGTTGCACCGACAGCGTGTCGAGCAACGCGGCGCTCGACGAGGTCTTGCTGCCGTGGTGCGGCACGACGAGCACCAGCGGTTCCCGCCCCGCCGCCGCGGCGACCGCCGGTTCGACGCGCGCGCCGATGTCGCCGGTCAGCAGCACGCGCGCATCGCCGCTCTGCACGAGCAGCACGCAGGACCGATCGTTCTCGCTGCCCTGCGTCCCGTCGCTCGGATGCAGCATGCGGAATTCGACCGCGTCCCAGGTCCAGCGCTGTCCCGCGCGACAAGGAACGCCCTGCCCCGGCACGATGCGCGGATCGCCGAGCCACAGCGCTTTCGGCGGCAGCGCGCGCCGTACGGCATCGACACCGCCGGCGTGGTCATTGTCCGCGTGACTCACGACCAGGCCGTCGAGCGCCCGCACCCCGAGCGCGTGCAGCGCCGGTACGACGACCGCGTCGCCGAGATCGAAGCCCGACGGAAAGCGCGCGCCGGCGTCGTAGAGCAAGGCATGGCGTTCGGTGCGCACGAGCACGCTGAGTCCCTGTCCGACATCGATCACGCAGAGTTCGAAATCGCCGTGTGCCGGACCATCTGAAGACGGCCACAGCTGCGGCAGGAGCAGCAACAGGCCGAGTCCACGCAACGGCACGCCGCGCGGCAGCAGCAGCCACAGCGCGCCGAGCGCCGCGGCGACAAAGGCGAGCGTCGAGGCTTCCGGGAAATACCATTGGGCGAGCGGCCAGCTCGCCTGCCACTGCAGCAGGGCCCACTGCGGTCCGAGCAGGGTCGCGGCGAGCTGAAGCAGCGGCTCGCCGAGCGCCGGCAGCGGCACGACGAGCAGGGCACCGGCCAGGGTCACCGGCACCACGATGAAGCTGATCCACGGTACCGCAACGAGATTCGCGATCGGGCCTGCCAGCGAGCTCTGCGCGAAGAACCAGACCGTCAGCGGCAGCAGGCCGATGCTCATCGCCATCTGTGCCGGCGCGAGCTCGCGCCACCAGGCCCGCGGTACCGGCTCGCGCGCGGCATAGACCAGCAGTGCGACACCGGCGAACGACAGCCAGAAGCCCGGCGACAGGATCGCGAGCGGATCGGCGACGAACAGTACCAGCAGCGCCAACGCGAGTGCCTGCGGTACCGACAGATGACGACGCAGCAGCCGAGCGAGGGCGAGCGCGGCAAGCATCAGCAGCGTCCTCAACGTCGCCAGACCGAATCCGGCGAGCGCCGTGTAGGCGCTCGCCGCAGCCAGCGCGAACGGTGCCTCGAGCAGCGCCCCCGGATGCCGCAGGGCGAGCACGGGCCATCGTTGCCAGATCCGGCGCGCACAGAAGGCGGCCACGAGCGCGAGCATGCCGACGTGAAAACCCGAGATCGCGATCAGATGGCCGACGCCGGTCGCGCGCAGCACCTGCCAGTGCGCGTCATCGAGCCCGCGCTGATCGCCGACGGCGAGCGCGCGCAGCAGCACCGCGATGCGCGGATCGCGCACGCTGCGGTCGATCGCGCTCGCGATGCGCTCGCGCCACGCATCGATGCAGACGGGTCCGGCACCGAGTTCGCGCGGCACCGCTTCATCGCGCACGTAGCCGGTCGCCCGGATGCCGAGCTGCAGCGCGTGCCGCTCCGCATCGAATCCGCCCGGATTGCTGGCGCCGCGCGGACGCTTGAGCCGTGCCCGCAGTTGCCAGCGCGAGCACGGCCGCAGCGGCGGCGTTTCGCCGTACCACGCGACGCGGATGCGGCCACGCAGCGCGACCGGGCTGCCCTCCCACGTCGCCCCGTCGACCTGGAGATCGAGCCGCGTCGAGTCGCCGCGCCGGTCGGGCAGATCGATCAGACGAACCTGCAGGTCGAGGTCGACGCCCTCGAGCGCGGGCGGCAGACGCTGCTGCAGCGCGAGATCGGCACGCCAGCCGAACCACGCCGCGCCGAGCAGCGCGAGCGCGATCCAGCGCGACAGCGGCCAGCGCCAGAGCACGATGGCGATCGCGCCGGCCGCCGCACCGACAGCCGGCGACGGCAGCCGCGACGACAGCTGGAGCGCGACCGCGCCGACCAGCATGACGACGAGCGCCATCGGAGCCAGCGGGTGGCGCAGGCTGTGCGCCGAGAATTCCTGTGCGTGGGCAAGCGCAGCCCTGATCCGCCGCATCGCGAGCTTCCGTGCCGGAGTGTCGTCACGAGCATGGCGTCGGCACGCACACGCGCACAGCGGCGGTTGCCGCGAAGACGGCTAGGAGTTTTCCGACTGCGTCACGACCCGCGGCGACGCGGCATTTCTGCAGGTACCGGCATCGACAGCAAGCAGCGGCAGATCGCGAGCAGGCACGCCGGCATCGCACGTTCGCGCGAGAGCAGAAGTGAGCTCAAGCCGCGCCGGCGCCGCCGCGATCGCGGCGCGTCACGCAACCGGCGCCGCAAGCCTGCCGCCGTGCAGTTCGAGCACGCGGTCCATGCGCCGCGCGAGGCCGCCGTCATGGGTCACGAGAACGAAGCTGGTCCCGACTTCGCGGTTGAGCTCGAGCATCAGCGCGTAGACCTGCGCGGCGTTCTTTTCGTCGAGATTGCCGGTCGGCTCGTCGCCGAGCACGCAGGCCGGACGCGTGACGAGCGCACGCGCGACGGCGCAGCGCTGCCGCTCGCCGCCCGACATTTCGCCGGGTTTGTGTTCGAGGCGCTGGCCGAGACCGACGCGCACGAGCAGCTCGCTCGCCTCGCGGCGCGCCTGCGCTATCGGCGTGCCGCGGATCAGGAGCGGCATGCAGACGTTCTCGAGCGCGGTGAATTCCGGCAGCAGGTGATGGAACTGGTAGATGAAGCCGAGCGCGCGATTGCGCAATTCGCCGCGCGCGCGGTCCGACAGCGCCGACATGCGCTGCCCGACGACATCGATCTCGCCGCTGCTGGGCGTATCGAGCCCGCCGAGAATGTGCAGCAGGGTGCTCTTGCCCGAGCCCGATGCGCCGACGATCGCGAGCGTCTCGCCACGTGCGAGCGTGAAGCTCACGTCGGCGAGCACGTCGGTGCGCAACGCGCCTTCCTGGTAGGTCTTGGCCACGTTCGTGGCGCGAAGAACGACGTTGTCGGTCACGGTCGCGATGCCCTCATTCATAGCGCAACGCCGCGGCGGGCTGCGTGCGCGCCGCACGCCAGGCGGGATAGATCGTCGCGACCAGCGAGAACAGGAACGCGAGCGCGGCGATCATGCCGACATCGCTCCACTGCATGTCCGAGGGCAGGTCGCTGATGTAGTAGACGTCCGCGGGCAATACCGAGATCTCGAGCTTCTTCTCGATGAATTTCACGATGGTTTCGAGATTCAGCGCCAGCAACACGCCGAGCAACGTGCCGATCGCGATGCCGATCGCGCCGACGAGCACGCCCTGCACCATGAACACGCCCATGATGCTGCGCGGGCTCGCGCCGAGCGTGCGCAGGATCGCGATGTCGGCCTGCTTGTCCTGCACCAGCATGACCAGAGTCGAGACGAGATTGAACGCGGCCACGGCGACGATCAGCGAGAGGATCATGAACATCACGCGCTTCTCCATCGCGATCGCCTTGAAGAAGTTCGCGTGGCCCTGCATCCAGTCGCGCACGCGATAGAACTCGCCGAGCTCCTGCGACAGTTCGCGCGCGACGGACAGCGCCCGGAACATGTCGTCGAGCTTCAGACGCAGACCGTCGGGACCGTCGGTCTGATACAGACGCTGCGCATCCTCGAGGTGCACGATCGCAAGGCCGGCGTCGTATTCCTCCATGCCGATCTCGAAGATGCCGACGACGGTGAAGCGCTTGAGCCGCGGCACCGCACCCACCGGTGTCGCGCGGATCTCGGGGGCGTAGACGACGACCTGATCGCCGACGTCGACCCCGAGCTTGTAGGACAGCTCGCGGCCGAGCACGATGCCGAAGCCGCCGGCGACGAGATCCTCGAGCTTGCCGGCCTTCATCTTGCGGTCGACCTCGGAAACCTTCGGCTCTTCCTGCGGCAGCACGCCGCGCACGATCGCGCCGCCGACGCGATCGCCCTGCAGCATCGCCTCGCGCTCGATGAACGGCGCGGCGCCGAGCACGTGTGCGTTGGCTTCGGCCTTCTTCTGCGCGCCAGCCCAACCCTGCATGCTGCCGTCGATGCTGCTGATCGTCGCGTGCGACACCATGCCGAGGATGCGCGTGCGCAATTCGTTGTCGAACCCGTTCATGACCGAGATCACGACGATCAGCGCCATGACGCCGACCGCGATGCCGGCCATCGACACGAGCGAGATGAACGAGATGAAGTGATTGCGGCGCTTGGCCCGCGTGTAGCGCAGGCCGATGAACAGCTCTAACGGTCGGAACATGGCCGGGGTCGCAATCCTTGGGAACGGTTCAGACCGGAGAATCGGCCGAGAGTGCTATACGCGCCTGCGCCGCGCAAGGCGGTTTCCGGCGGCGATTCAGCGCGAAGTCGGCGGCGACGTCGCCGCCTCCTGCTCGAGCCGTATGCGCAGCCGGCGGCGCGTGTCGCGATCCAGATTGTCCGGCAGCAGGCAAACGGTCACCGCCTGTCCTGCCGTCGTGCGCAGGCGCAGCACGAGCGCGAGACCCAGTCCGCTCCAGCCGAGCAGCGTCGCGCCGACGACGGACTGCGACGCATCGAGCAGCGTCCACGCGCCGTCGGCATTCCAGCCCGCGCGATGCCAGCGCCGCTCCAGCAGGCCGCCGGCGACGCGCGCCGCACTGAAGACCACGAGAAAACCCAGCGATGCGGCAATCCATGGATGGGCGCGCAATCCGCTCGCCCAGATCGACAGCACCGCCAGCAGCGCGGTCGCGCCGAGCAGCGCGATCAGCGCGCCCGACGGACGCAATTCAAACGCGATCGCGCTCGCGGATTTCATCGACGATCGCCTGCCAGTCCGCGCGCGGCGCGCGCTCGCGTCCGACCAGCCAGTTCCACAAGTCGGGATCCTGCGCGTCGAGCAGCTCCGCGAACGCTGCCTGCTGCGATGCGCCGGCCGCGACATAGCGCGCGTCGAGCCACCAGCCGACGAGCGCGTCGAGTTCGCGCGTACCGCGACGGCAGCGCCAGCGCAGGCGCGCCATCGTCGCGTCGCTCACGCAGTTTCGTCCCGCACGGCACGCTCGCGCCGCTTCATCAGCAGCGCCGCGCCGACGCCGATCGTGCTCGCCGGAATCACGAAGATGAGTATGGCGAGCAGCACGCGCAGATTCGCGATGCTGGGCAGGTTCATGCCGAGCGTGAAGAGCAAGGCCGAGACCCCGCCCCAGAGCAGACTGATCCAGCCGCGTTCGGATGGCGCCTGCCGCTGGACCACCAGGAATCCGATGGTCAGGGGAGCGATGCTCAGCGCAAACCAGCTGAGCGGCGCACGCACGACGCGCCAGAGTTCGGGACTCAGCGTGAACGTCGCCCAGACCGCGAGGCCGCCGACGAGACCGGCGAGCAGCGAGTAGCCGACGAAACGCAGCGGCGAGAAGCCGCGCACTGCCACGTCCGCCGTGGAAGCCGTCACCTCAGGCACCCTGACGCAACACCATCAGTTTCTTGATCTCCGCGATGGCCTTGGCCGGATTCAGGCCTTTGGGACAGGTGCGCGCGCAGTTCAGGATGGTGTGGCAGCGATAGAGGCGGAACGGATCCTCGAGGTCGTCGAGGCGCGCGCCGGTATCTTCGTCACGGCTGTCGATGATCCAGCGATACGCCTGCAGCAGAATGGCCGGACCGAGATAGCGATCGCCGTTCCACCAGTAGCTCGGGCACGAAGTCGAGCAGCACGCGCACAGGATGCACTCGTACAGACCGTCGAGCTTCGCGCGGTCTTCCTTGGACTGCAGCCGCTCGGCGTCCGGCGGCGGCGCGCTCTGCGTGCGTATCCACGGTTTGATCGACGCGTACTGCGCGTAGAAGTGCGTCAGGTCGGGCACGAGATCCTTGACCACGCTCATGCTCGGCAGCGGATAGACCGGCACGTCCTTGGACGTGCAGTCGCCGACCGCCTTGGTGCAGGCCAGCGTGTTCGTGCCGTCGATGTTCATCGCGCACGAGCCGCAGATGCCTTCTCGGCAGGAACGGCGGAAGGTCAGAGTCGGGTCGATCTCGTTCTTGATCTTGATCAGCGCGTCGAGAACCATCGGCCCGCAACTGGCCATGTCGACGTCGTAGCTATCCACGCGCGGGTTCTGGCCGTCGTCCGGGTTCCAGCGGTAGACCTTGAACGTGCGCACCTTGCTTGCGCCGGCCGGGGCCGGGAAGTGCTTGCCCTTCTGCACTTTGGAATTCTTGGGCAGGGTGAACTCAGCCATCTTGCGGACTCCGGGAGGCGGCGATCGCCTCGATTTCTAGCAGCCAGACCGGATCGAGCGTCTGCGCGACGATCACGGTCAAGGCGGGCTGGTGGGAACCGAGGACTTCACGGCGGATCTCGCTGTTGCGGGCAGCGAAGTCGCGCGAAGTCAGAAACGTGGTCACTTTGACGAGGTCGTTCGTGCCGAGACCGGCGGCACTCAGGGTCGCGGCGATGTTGCGCCAGACCGCGCGGCACTGCGCGTCGAAATCGCGCGGCACGGTGCCGTCGGCCAGCGTCGGGATCTGCCCGCTGACGAAGACGAGCTCGCGATCCGCGGGAACGCGCAGGCCGTGCACGTAGCCGCCTTCGGGCGCGGCGACGTCGGCGGGCGCGATGGCGGCGAGATCAGCCATGCGCGAAATTGCGCGCCCACTGCCCGCTCAGCACGAAACGCGGGAACGTGATGAACTGTTCGGTGAAGACGCGCCCGACGAAATCGAGCGGACCGTCGAACGGGATCGGCGCGACGGTTTCGCGCTTGTGGCCCATGCCCTGCACCGCGAACGCGACCACCGCGAAGACGAACGCGATGCCCGCACCGACGTAGAGACCGGCGACGAGCAGCCGTACCGCGGCGAGAATGCCCGCGATGAACGCCGGCACCGCGACGATGTGCAGCAGCAGGTTGACGCGGTCGCGGTGATTGTCCGCGTAGGTGCGCCACTGCCATGCGATGAGCCCGCCCTCGCGTGCCATCGTGCGCCCTCAGTACGTACGTGCTTTCGGCGGAACGGCCTGCACGTCGTCGGTGAAGAACATGGCAGCGGGCTGGCCTTGCTGG
>CAMLSI010000106.1 GCA_946482585.1 uncultured Lysobacteraceae bacterium | reverse complement strand
CGCGGCTGGCCGGCGTGCACATCGACTTCGCGTGGTCGGGCCTCATGAGCTATGCGCGCCACCAGATGCCGCAGATAGGCCGCAAGCCGAACGGACTCTGGTTTGCGCAGGCATTCGGCGGCCATGGCGTCGCACCCACGACCGTCGCGGGCGAACTCCTCGCCGCCGCGATCGCGAACGACGACGACGCCTGGCAGCGCTTCGCGCCCTACGGTCTCGTTTCCACGATGCGTCCGTTCGGCTTCCTCGGCGCGCAGGCGAGCTACTGGTGGTATCAGGCCAAGGACTGGTTCGCGGATTTCCGCGGCAGGTGAGGCGGCTTCCGCGCGGAGCGACTCGGCACTGCAATTCTCAAATCATTCTCGTTGCGTCCGCGACGCGGCCAGTTCGGCGAGGCCGATCCGCGGCTGACGGGCTCGAGTTCGCCGTGCAGTTGCGCAGCGACACAGAAAGCGGTTGCTTTCCGCAACGGTGCCGCACGCCGAGCGATGCGGGGTCGACGACGATGCAGACCAACTTCCCATCCGTCGCGACGAGGACGCGCATCGCGTCCTGCGGCGCCGCGGAACCTCATAGGGGCACCTCGAACATGTCGAGGATCTCCGCGGCACAGGATGTGCCGCTCGCGATCGAACGCGTCAGCGCTTGATCGGCGCAGGCAAGCCAGGGCCTGTGCCGGGCTCGCCGACTCAGAAAAGTCGGGACGACGGTTCTTTGAGGCTCCCATAGGCTGCAGCACGGCGCCGGAACGGCGGCAAGTGCAGCGGCCACCTATGGAAGCGGAGGGAGTCCCGGAGCGCGTTCGCGGTGCCGGAGCAGGTGGCGATTCTGTCGCGAGCAAGCGTTGCCGTCCTGCGACCGTGGCCGCAGGCGCGGCAGTGCACCGCGGACCAGCATGCCGGATTCATCCATACCCGACATCGCCGCCCAGAATCGATCGCTGTAGGCCCTGGCCGTGCTGCCGCTGGCCCGGAGTATTTGGGGGCATCCACAAAGTGGCTCGGGGAGTATTCGGGGACATCCACAATGTGGATTGTAGCGATTTTTTTTGGTGGCGATATTTATGAGTGACAGACAAGTATGGGTAATGCAGTAGGGATTTTTCATAAAAATAGAATTTGTAGTGTAATTTTGTAAAAAAAGCTTCGTCCGAGATGCAACGCGAAAAAAGTTGGCCATGGCACCGTCACTCCGTAAATCGCCAATCCGAAGTCCAATGCGCGAAACGAGTCGACGGAGCGCAGTTGCTCAATACCGCTTCATTGCGGTGCGGCTCAAGAAGGTCGGGGGCGGCGGAATGCTTCGGCGCTATGTCAGAATCGCATGCAGCAGCCGTCGATATCTCCCGCCGCCTTTGAGCCACTGTTGTCCGATTTCGCGCGCTTTTTCGACCAGTGCCTCGAGGCTGCCGACCGCTCGCCAATAGCGTGTCTCGATGGAAGAAACCTGCGTGAGCCAGTGTCCTGGATCCACGTTTTGCCGAGTTACGAAGCGTGGCGCTGCGGCGACAATTCGACCTTGTTTGCCCGGATGCAGGCGACGCCCGGTCCAGTCGACGAGCGCGAAGTATTCGACGCTGGAAAGCGGCAGAGCGTCGTCGGGGTCGCCGGCGACAGGTTGCAGAAGCGCCGATGCATCGTGGTGACTCAGTAGCCTTCGGCGTACGGATGTGTGTTTCGAGGTTCGCAGATCCGGGGCCGTACCGACTCTGATCGGATTGAGATCGACGTAGCTCATGCAGGCGAGCAATGCCGTTTCATCAAGCAACACTTGGCATTTGTATCGTCCCTCCCAGAAGCGCCCTGTGCAGCTGTCCTCGCGATTGGCCGCTCGTGCAATCGGTTCGTTGAGACAGCGCATGAACCATGATAGCGACGACAGGCGCGCGCGATACACAGCAACTTGGCGCGGGTTAGCGGCAATCAGGGCTGAACGTGTCCTGCAGGCGGCTTCATCAACTCGTCCACCGGATCGAAGCGGGAACAGACGAAGCCATCGATCGGCGACTTCATCTGCGGACCACATTTCTGCGGCGGGCGGATTGATACGAAGGACGACATGAACATGATTGCTCATGACGGCATAGGCATAGAGGCCTGCCGCAAAGATGTTCGCCAGTTCGAACAGCCGGTTCTCTATCCATTGCTTTCGATGTGCGAACGAGCGGCCCGTCAACTGATCTCTACCGCAGAGAAATGCACGGCGTACGCATCGCGACACGCAGTGATAGTAGCCTGTGGCAACGGTGCTTACGAGTTGGTGTCGCGCCGGTCGCATGCGGTCATTCTGATGGCCGTATCCGTTGCGTGAATCGGATCGGATCGGACCGAGCGCTCCGACTTTTCTGACTCAAGCCTAGGAGAGTCCGGGTGCGTGGATGACACACTTCAGATTTCCCGAATAGTGGGTGGCACAGTGCTGCGAATAGTGGATGGCACTGTAGTGCTGTAGCACTGTAGCGCTGTGTTGGGCGGCATCCTATTTGGCGCACGGCACCAACTATTGGGTGGCGTGCCCAACTATCGGATGGCGTGCCGTACAAGCCTGCAGCCATGGGGAACCTTCGAGACGGAACTACACGAACGATGTTGCAGCCGCGCCCGCCTGTCGTAGGCGAACGCGACAGATCGTCCCGGCACGGTGAGTGCATTCCCCCGCTTGCCAACGGCTCGGGCACTACCTAGATTGAAGCCATGCCGCTCGTCGGCCGGATGTGTGCAGAATCGGGCAAAGACGTCATGGACGGAGGAAGATTACGTGTAGACACGTCGGCCGACGGGGCAGTCGGATCGGTTGCCCACCGGTGACATAGGCCGTCTGCAGAGTTCGTTCGACGGAGATTCGGCACCTCGCACGCAGGTTACGACCGTCATCGGAGGCAGATCACGATGCGCAATCCGTTCAAGCTGTCCGCGCTGGACCAACCCTACGCCGATCGTCTCGAAGACATCCTCGTGGATGATCTGTACCGACGCGCGCCGGTGCCCGTCGTGATGCTGTTGCCGGTGCTGGGCGTGTTCTATTGGATGCTCGCAGGAGTCATTCCCGAGCGCCCGGTAATCGGCTGGATCTTCGTCGTCGTTTTTCTGCTCGTCATTCCGCGGCTCGTGATTGTCCTTTGCGCCAACCGTATCAAGGCGCGTTATCCAAACCCCCATCAGCGACTGCTTTTCTTCGCAGCACCGACCGTCCTGGTCGGGCTCGGAATGTCCGCGATCAACATACTTGCTGCGCCGCTGATCACGGCGGAGCAGATGATCATGCTCGCGATCATCGCGGCCGGCATCAATTCGATTGCGATCATCAGCATGAGCTCGAGCCTGGGCACCTACTTGCTGTACATGGTGCCGAACATCGGGTCGATCGCCGTGGCCGAACTGATCGGTCCGCCGCTCGCGTACCGGGAGGTTTTTCTGTTCCTGATCGTCACCAATCTGGTTTCGCTCGTGATCATGGCGACGACCGTGCACCTGAAGGCGCGGCGTAGCATTTTGCTGCAGTTGAGGCTCAACGAGATCAACTCGCTGCTGCAGGAGGTCAATCATCAGCTGAAAGGCGAGATCGCAGAACGAATGGCTGCGGTCGCCGAACTCAAGATACGCAACGAAGATCTCGAAGCACTGAACCAACGCATGACCAGGACACATGCCCGGATGCTGCAGTCCGAAAAAATGGCATCTATCGGGCAGCTCGCGGCCGGCATCGCGCACGAGATCAACAACCCGATTGCATTCGTGCGTTCGAACCTCCACAGCCTCGCCAGCTACGTCAGCGATCTCGTTGCCGTGATGAAAGCCTACGAGGATGCGGAAGCGGCACGCGATGGCGAAGCCGAACGGCGCAAGCTAGCCGAGCTCAAGCGTTCGACCGATGTAGACAACGTCATCGGCGACATACCGCCGTTGATCGCGGAGTCGTCCGACGGCCTCAGCCGTGTGGAGAAGATCGTCAAGGATCTCAGGAAGTTTTCACACGTAGATAAAATTTCCTGGCAGAACGTGGATCTGCACGAATGCATCGAGACTACGCTCAACCTCGCCGCTCACGAGATCGAGCGCAAGGCGGACGTGGTGCGTGACTATGGCGTGTTGCCGCCGGTTGCGTGCCTGCCCAGTCAGATCAACCAAGTGTTCCTGAACCTGCTCATCCACGCGGCGCAGTCGCATGTGAATCGCGGCACGATCACGATTCGTACCGGACGCGACGGCGATTCGGTCTGGGTGCAAGTACAGGATACAGGGCCGGGTGTTTCACCCGAGGATCTCGCCCGTATCTTCGATCCATTCTTCACGACCGATTTCACGGCGAAACAGGCCGGCGTCAATCCGGGGCTCGGATTGTCGGTGTCCTACAACATCGTCCAGCAGCATGGCGGTTCGATCGACGTGACCAGCGAAGTAGGGAAGGGCTCCACGTTCACCATCCGGCTTCCGATCGAGCACCGGCCGTCTGTAGAAGATGCTGCATAACGCGCAGGCGCGCTGTCTGCATCAGGCCCAGAGCGTTGTGTGCGGCCGGCGGAAGCCTACTGCCGTTGGCGGTCGAAATGGCGGATCGGAGAGGCGATTGTGGGGGCACCAATCGCAGCAGTACCAATCGCAGCGACCATGAGGGCGCTGCCTGGGAGGCGTCCATTGCGGCGACGCATTGGTGAAAAGTTGGGCATAGTGGGCAGTTTCTCAGCGGTCGGGACAATGGATGACCCAGTCTGGTGCGTCCAATCGCTCAATCTCCAATTCGTGGATGGCTCCAGTCTGGTGCGTCCAATCGCTCAATCTCCAATTCGTGGATGGCTCCAACCTGGCGCCCCCAATCTGATGCCCCAACCGAAACAGTGGGTGGCACTGATTGAGCAGTGGATGGCACCGATTGTCGATTCGTGGATGGCTCCAATCTGGCGCCCCCAACCTGGTGCCCCAACCAAAACGGTGGGTGGCACCGATTGAGCACCAAACGGTGGGTGGCACCAATTGTCCCGGGTGCCCCAACCAAAACGGTGGGTGGCACCGATTGAGCAGAGGATGGCACCGATTGTCGGGGATTCGCCGAAGCGGATCGGCGCGCCGTGTTGCGGATGTCTCGTCGATCAACAATGTCATCCATCTCTTCGCGACACGGTCGACGCAATCGGCGTTCGGCGCGAAGCGCGTGTTCGAGCGCTGCGCATCCCTGCGGCGAGGCGTCGCGGTATCCCCTGCACCGGCGGCTGGCGCGGCTGCGGCGGAACACCGCGTTGCAGCCGTGCCGCGTCCGAGCGCCGGTGACATAGCGTCGTCTGCGCAAGGGCGGGCGTCATCGTCCTTTCGAGCGAATTCGCCGCCGCGTTGCCGGAACTGTGCGCGGCGGCCCGCTGGTCGGCCGGGACGACGCCTGCGCGAACCCTCCACGCGATGGCGAGGATCGCGCGGACAGGGAGCACGCCGTTCCGGCGCGTCCGTAGAGCCCATTTGTCACGCGATGGATAAGCGCGCATTGTTCGCATCGCTGCCGTATCCCGCTCGCAACCCACGGAGGCGCTCATGTCGTTTTCGGGTCAGGATGTCATCGATATCGGAGCCAGCCGCAGCGGCCAGCCTTATGTGCTCGGCGCACAGGTACCGCTCGACAATGCGAGCTGGAAAGGGCCCTGGGACTGCGCGGAATTCACCTCGTGGTGTGCCTATCAGGCCTACGGACTGATCTTCGGCGCGGGCAACGTCAGCAAGGTTGCGAAAGCGGAGCCGTACTCGGGGCACTGGTACGGCGACGCGAAGACGCGGGGCCGGGTCGTCCCCTGGCAGGATGCGCTGCGGATTCCGGGCGCGGCGCTGATCCGCGCGCCGTCGCCGGGCAAGATCGGCCATGTCGCGTTCGCGCTCGGTGACGGCGACCGCACGCTGGAAGCGCGCGGCAAAGCATTCGGCGTCGGCATCTTCGACAGTGCGGCGCAGCGCGCCTGGAGCATCGGCTGCCTGTTGCCGGGTGTCGACTATGCCGTTCCGTCGACGCTCGCGCTGCCGGCGACCGTGGAGGCGGCGCTGCCTCAGGAAGGACATCTCTGGCTCAAGCTGCCGAATTTCCGCGGGCCGGCGGTGGTTTCGCTGCAGCGCGCAATGGTCGCGGCCGGCGTCGATCCCGGCCCGGTCGACGGTGCATTCGGGCCGTCGACGCAGTCGGCCTTGATCTCGTTCCAGATCCTGCGTGGCCTGGAAGTCGACGGCCTGTTCGGTCCGCGCACGGCGGCGGCACTGAACCTCGCGTTCCCGATCAAACCCACGGCAGCCGATGAAGCGCTGTTCCGCGATCTGCAGAAACCCGCGCTGGCCGCCGGGTTCGCGCTGGCCGCGACTGGCGGCTTCGACGCGATCGTCAACGTGAAGAAGAGTGGCAAGACCTATTCGGCAGTCGCGGCATCGGGCCTGAGTTTCATCATCGGCAGTGCGACCGAATACACCGACGACATGCCGCGGCTCGGTCTGTTCCAGGGGAAGACCTCGATCCAGGACAGCCTGCGCTTCGGCACCTATGCGGCACAGGACTACGTTGCAGATTTCGGTCAGTGGGCGCATTTCATCGAACCGACTCTGCTGGCCGAGGGCGGCGCGCGCTTCGCTACCCTGAACACCTACGACCGGGCGGCGTTCACCTTCGGCGCGCCGCAACTCGCCGCGCACACGCCGGACCAGAACTTCGTCGTCTACCTGCGTGCGCTGCTCGCGCTGCCCGGCGCCGCGCAGCACTTTCCCGAGCTAGCCCTGCGCGCGAATGCCGCCGGCAGGGTCACGGTGCATCGCATCGACGGCAACGGCGCCGAAGACCTCGAGCGCGTCGTCGAGGTCGTGCGGCCGAACGGCAAGCGCGAAAAGCAGCTTGCGTTGCTGATGGCGTTCCTGAATCCATCGGCCACGGCGATCGACGCGGCGGAGCTGTCCGTGGCCGCACGACTGATGAACTGGCTGCGCCTGGATCCGGCCGCGAAACGCCTGCAGATCCAGGTCTTCGTCGATCACGCGCGCGCGAAACTCGCGCACGCGAAGACACGCATCGCCGGCTTCGACGGTCGCGACTGGATTGCTGCATTGTGGATAATGGATATCCTGCATCAGGGGCGCGCCGGCTTCGCCGATCTGTCGGCGGCGCAGGCGAGCGCGAACCCGGAGGCCGCATTCAAGCGCCTGGGCTGGCCGAAATATCGCACGCGCATCGAGGCGGTCGAGCGTGCCGTCGCGAAGCTGGCGGCGAACGGCGTCCTGCAGGGCTTCGTCGTGTGAGGCCGGAGGCCAGGTGCGGTATCGACGCGACCGCCGTTTCGCGGTCGCGCGCCGGCTGCCGGCGATGCCGCTGAAGCGTCCGCGTGCCGCCGTCAGCGATGCACGGGCAATCCCTGCGCGCAGCCGGCGGGAAATGCGGGCGCGCCGCGGCGCGGAACACGGTGTAGCCGGCGATGCTGCCGGATGAGGTGTAGCGCGAACTCACGGCGGCGTGGATCCGTGCGTGCGTGTTGCCGCTGTTGCGTTCCGCGACGCCGTCGTAGGCGCTGCTTTCGGCCCAGAACAGCAGTGCGGATTGCTCCCGCTCCAGTGTACCGATCGACGAGACCCAGTTCCGACTCGCCGTCGCGGGCGAAGCCGGCGTCATGGTGCGGCCGGGGAACAGCAGTGCGGCGAACACCAACGGCGCGACGAAGCGCGCACGAAGCACGCGCGCGTGCGCGCCGGGCCACAGCAACACCAGCGCCAGCGATACGAACGTCGGTGCGATGCCCTGCAGCCGGTGCGGGCAGTCCGCGCGATGCGAACTCGGGATCCCGCACCGGGCAGTCAACCGCTCAGGACGGAATCAACGCAGGACCACGCGGAGGCGACGCACGTTCTCGCGCGACTGGCCGGGTTCGGCACGCAGGACTTCGACGCTGTCGACATTCGGCTCCGCGCGCACCCAGCCGGCGGCGCGCGAAAGGAAGTATGCATCGCCGCCGGCGATCTCCACGTCGACGACGGCAAAGGGACAGTTGCCGTCGGCATCGCGCTGGCGCGTCGGATGCAGCCTGAAGCGTGTGACCGCGGCTTTCGGCGGCAGCAGCGCGTTCAGCCGTTGCGAAAACTGATCGACGCGTTCGGGCACCTCCGCACAGGTCATCAATTTGCGCGGACGCGTGCGCGGATCGGTCGGCAGATCGGCCGCGACCAGCGCCTCCGCGGTCTCGGGTTCCACCTGCGGCACGCGCGCATAGCGCGTGTGGCTCGACATCCGGATGCTCTGCGTCGACGGAGCCCAGATGCTGTAGTGCTTCAGCGTATAGGTGATGCGTTTGACGAGCAGCGCGCCCGAGGCATCGCGTGCGAGCCAGGTCTCGCGTTCCTGGCTGCGCTGCGAGCCATCCTTCGCGGTGACCTGTCCGGTCGAGGTGGCGACGAGCATCCAGTGATCGTCGCAGCGGCTGCCGACGACCATCGCATAGATCGGGCTCGCCGGGCCGAGCTCGGCGACCGCTTTCAGATAGGCATCGAAGTTCTGTTTCAGCGTTTCAGGCAGGTGCTCCTTGAGCACGAGTCCGCGCCAGCGCGCATAGCGCTCGGGCGTGTCCTCGCTCATCGTCGTCGCGAACGACGCGAGCCGCCGGCGCGGCACGACCCACCAGCCCTCGATGTTGGTCGGTCCCTGCTTGAAGGTCATCACGACCGGCAGTCCGTAGGTATTCGGCGCCGGGCGGCCGGCGATGTCGTCGGCCAGTGCCGTGCCCGCAACATCGAAGCTGCCGGTGAGATCAGGGCAAGCGCCTCTTCCGCGAATCGCATCGGCGGCCGGAGTTGCGACGAACTCATCGGACGGCGGTTCGTTGCTGCCGCAGGCGGCGAGCAGCGTCGCAGCGATGCCCAGTGCGACCCGAACGGAGAGAACGGCGGCACGAACGATAGTACTCAAGCGCGACTCGCGAGCGAACCAGGACGATTCGGCGCACTCTAGCAGTCCCTCGACGATCGCACTGCAGGCCGGCAGCCGCGCGTTCCGGCGGCTCACGTTCCGATACCGTGCAGAGAACGATCTGATACGAGCGGTCGTGCGACGTCCGCGTTCGCGTCGGGCGCGGTGGAGAGTGCGCGCCGCGGAGACGCCGTCGTCGCCGCTTCTGAACGCCGGACCGCTGCGCGCCCGCATGGGCTTCCGCTGCACGCGAGGCGCTATGGGGGCTGACGCACCGACGTCGCCGCCGCCACGGTGCATACTGCGCACACGATGAGCCGCATCGCCGCGACGTGCCTGGCAATCACGCGCCGACCTCGGTGCAGCTCGTTCGCACAGGAAGACAATCGTGGACAGACCCGTAATAACAAATCGCTGGCGACAGCGTCGCATCGGCGCCTTCGCGCTGGTCCTCATGACACCTTTTGCCGGCGATTCGCCGGCGGCTGCGCCGCCGCTCGTCGCGGCCGACGTCGCTGGGGCCCGCTGCAGCACCGCATCCGGCGACGGCGCGACGACTTCCGCAATCGAATCCCGATTGCTGCGGAGCTCGTCGGTCGAGTCCGATGACGTTCACGTGCTGACCAGCAACGGCCGCGTCGAGCTGCGCGGGCTGGTGCGCAGCGAAGCGCAGAAGACACAGGCCGCCAGAATCGCGAGCGACACCTACGGCGTGATCGCCGTCCGCAACGACATCGACGTCATCGACTGGGCGCCGATCACGGAAATGGCGCGTGCACAGGCGCAATCCCGCGCCGTCGTGCGCCAGACGGCGCGGGAAAAGTCGGATTCCTGGATCACGGGTGCCGTCAAGTCGACACTGGACCTGTCGCGCGGAGCGGGAAATTGTGCGATTGACGTGACCACGCAGTCGGGCGTGGTATCGCTGAGCGGCCAGGTCGGCTCCCGTGTCGCCCGCGATATCGCGGTCGAACTGACGCGCGACACGCTCGGCGTGCGTCGCGTCGATGCCGAGGCCCTGAGCGTGCGTTAGCGCTGTCCGCGGCACTCATTCATCCGTTTGCCGCGCTACGAGGAATTCCGCGGAATGCTCGCCGCCGTCGTCGAGCAGTGCCAGCGTCGCCGGCACCGTCGGCGCGTCGCCGTCATCGGCGACGCGGATGCGGCAGCGATAGATCGTGCCGCCGACACGGTAGGTGAAGCGGAAGCCCGGCCAGTGCGGCGGCAGGCGAGGATCGATGTGCAGGCAGGCGCCTTCGCGTCGCAGCCCGAGCAGTGATTCGACGATCAACCGATACATCCAGCCCGCCGATCCCGTATACCAGGTCCAGCCGCCGCGCCCGGCATGCGGGTCTACCGCGTAGACGTCGGCGGCGGCGACGTAGGGTTCCACTTTATAGGTTTCCACATCCTGCGGCGTCTGCGCGTGGCGCAGAGGATTGATGAGGTCGAACAGTTCCCAGGCCTCGCGCGTTCGTCCCGCCTTGACGAAGGCCATCACCGACCAGATGGCCGCGTGCGTATATTGGCCGCCGTTTTCGCGCACGCCGGGGACATAGCCGCGGATGTACCCCGGGTCGAGCGCCGAGGTGTCGAACGGCGGGTCGAGCAGCTGGATCAGCCGCGTCTGCGGCCGTACCAGATGCGAGGCGAGCGCATCCAGCGCCTGCCGTACGCGCGCGTCCGAAGCCGCGCCGGACAGCGCGGCCCAGCTCTGCGCAATCGCATCGATGCGGCATTCGGCGTTGCCAGCCGATCCCAGCGGCGTGCCGTCGTCGAAATACGCACGCCGGTACCACGCGCCGTCCCAGCCATGTTGTTCGAGAGTGGCCTGCAGCTTCGCCGCCTCGGCTTCGCACCGTTGCGCGAACGCCGCGTGCGTGCGACGGGTGCGAAATCGAGCAGCACGCGGTAAAGAAAGAACCCCAGCCAGACGCTCTCGCCGCGGCCGCCCATGCCGACGTTGTTCATGCCGTCGTTCCAGTCGCCGCTGCCGATCAGCGGCAGACCGTGCGGTCCCATGCGCAGGCCATGTTCGATCGCGCGCACGCAATGCTCGTACAACGGCAGGTGGTCGTCCCAGCGCAGCGGCAGGTCGTAGTACGACTCTTCGCCCGGCGTCAGCGCGCGTCCGTCGAGAAACGGCAGCGGAACATCCAGCACGTCCGAGTCGCCGCAGCCGGTGACGTAGCGACAAGTGGCGAACGGCAGCCACAGATAGTCGTCGGAACACCGCGTGCGCACGCCGCGTCCGCTCGGCGGATGCCACCAGTGCTGCACGTCGCCTTCCTTGAACTGGCGCTGGGCGCAGAGCAGCAGCTGCGCCCGCAGCAATTCGGGGGCGGCATGGACCAGCGCCATCGTGTCCTGCAGTTGGTCGCGGAATCCGAACGCGCCGCCTGACTGGTAGTAGCCGCTGCGGCCCCAGAGCCGGCACGCGATCACCTGATACAGCAGCCAGCCGTTGGCGAGCGCATTGAGCGCGTCGTCCGGCGTGTCGAGTTCGATCGTACCGAGCAGACCCGTCCACTGCGCGCGCACGGCATCGAGCGCGGCGCGCGCGGATCCGGGCTTGCGATGGCGCTTGATCAGCGCGCTCGCGTCGTCCGCCGTCGGCGCCGAACCGAGGCGGAAGATGATTTCGCGCGACTGCCCGTCTTCGAGTTCGAACGGAATCTGGATCGCGCCGCACGGATCCATCAGCGCGCCGACGCGACCGGACAGCCGCACGCGCTCCATCGCGGCGGGACGCGTCAGATTGCCGTTGCGGCCGATGAATTCGAGACGGTCTCCGCTGAGCGTGCGTTCGGCTTCGTCGACATCGAAGAACGCCACGCATTCGCCGAACTCGGGATGGAACGGATTGCGCGCGAGCAGCGCGCCGCTGGCCGGATCGAGTTCGGTGACCACGTGCATGGCCGATTTCGCGGCCAGGTCGCCGAGCACCCATTCGACGTAGCCGGTGGCCGACAGTACGCGACGGCGCCCCGAGGCATTGCGCAGCCGCAGCACGACGAACTTCACGGCGGCGTCCGTCGCGACGTAGATGCGCTGCTCGCTCTGGATGCCGTCCTCGTCGTGTTCGAACACGCTGTAGCCGAAGCCGTGACGCGTCGTGTACGGCCCGTTGCCCGGCGCCGGCAACGCCGACGGCGACCAGTAGCGGCCGCTTTCCTCGTCGCGGATGTAGAACGCTTCGCCGGCGGCATCGCCGACGGGATCGTTCTGCCACGGCGTGAGACGGTACTCGTGGGCGTTTTCGCGCCAGCTGTAGCCCACGCCGCTTTCCGACACGATGCAGCCGAACTCGGGATTGGCGATGACGTTGATCCACGGCGCCGGCGTCGCCGTCTCGGGGCCGGTCGTGATCACGTACTCGCGCCCGTCGGTGCTGAATCCGCCGCGGCCGTTGTCGAGGCGCAGCGGGTCGCGGACAAGGAATCCGACCTGACCAGAGAACCGGAGGTCGTGCGCGCCTACCGGGACACGTGGAGGCTCGGTGTCCACTCGTACCTGACCTACCTCCGCGACCGCCTTATTGCCCTTCGCAGCCTACTGGCGCCCTC